>JAXDPC010000160.1:0-9249 GCA_034668525.1 Sphingomonadales bacterium | reverse complement strand
GAGATGCCGGCGTCGAAATCGACCCCCACCAAAGTCACGGGCACGGTCTCGCGTCGGACATAGGTGACCCGCATCCCGTTGGAGAGCCTCGCCCGCTCGATCGCCGGGAAATCGATGTCGCGCACCTCGCCGACGGGCGGGACGGGTCCGCGCGGGCTCGCCGCGATCTCGCCGGCCGGCGCGGCGGCGGCGCGGGCCGGCGCCGCTTCCTGATAGGCGGCCCGTTCGCCCGGGTCGACGCGCAGGGCGTAGACGGGCCGGCCCAGCCAGCGCTGCGCCGCCGCGCGCACCTCGGCCGGCGTCGTTCCCGCCAAGGCCGCGAGACGGCGCTGGTAGAAAGCGGGATCGCCGGCGAGAAGCGTGCCCTGGGCGAGCGCGACCGCCTTGCCGCCGAAGCCGCCGACCTGCTCCATCCCCATCACCGTCGACGAGACCGCGCGCATCACCGCCCGCCGGACCTCGTCGTCGGTCGGCCCATTGGCGACGAACTCCGCGATCAGAGCGTCGAGCCGGCGCTCCACGGCGGCTGCATCGGCCCCCGGCCGGACGTCGACGACGATGCTGAAGACGCCCACCCGCTGGAACGGAGTCATCGAGGCGGTGACGCCGACGGCGCTGCGGTCGCCGCGGACCAAAGCATTGTCGAGCCGCGAGCTGGCGAGCCCGCCGAACACCGAAGCCGCGACCTCCAGCGCCACCGACTGCTCGTCGAGCATGCCGGGGACCGCCCAGTTGCGGTAGAGCCGGGTGTTGGCGACCCGGTCGGCCATCGTCTCGGAGACGGGCGCGGCAAGGGTCGGAACGCTCGCTTCGGCGGGCCGGTTCTCCGGGCCGCGCGGGATCGGACCGAAATAGCGCTCGACCAGGCGGCGCGCGGTCGGCGCGTCGATGTCGCCGGCGAGGACGAGCACGGCGTTGTTCGGGCCGTAGCGCTCGCGAAACCAGCGCCGCACGTCCTCCAGGCTGGCGGCGTCGAGATCGGCCATCGAGCCGATCGTCGAGTGCCGGTAGGGATGGCCTTCCGGGAACAAGGCTTCCAGCATCCGGTAGTAAACGAGGCCGAAGGGCTGGTTGTCGTTCTGCCTCTTCTCGTTCTGGACGACGCCGCGCTGGGCATCGAGCCGCTCCTGGGTCAGCGCGCCGAGCAGGTGGCCCATCCGGTCGCTCTCCATGTAGAGCGCCTGCTCGAGCGCGGGGGTCGGCACCGTCTGGAAATAATTGGTCCGGTCGAACCAGGTGGTCCCGTTCCAGTCGGTCGCGCCCATCGCCCGCAAGGGCTCCATCAGCCCGGCGCGGAAATTCTCGGTCCCGTTGAACAGGCCGATATGTTCGAAGAGGTGCGCGAACCCGGTGCGGCCGGCCGGCTCGTCCTTCGATCCGACATTGTACCAGGCCTGGATCGCGACCACCGGCGCCTTGCGGTCGGTGTGGACGACGACGCGCAGGCCGTTGTCGAGCGTGAACGTCTCGTAGGGAATGTCGACGCGGTCGAGCAGCTGGCGGACGGCCGGGTCCACCGACGCGGCCGGGGCGGCGGAGGGGGCGGTGGCGGCCGCAGGCGCGTCGCCGACGGCCGCGGCGGCGCACGCGGGCAAGGTGAAGGCGGCGAGCAGCGCCAGGGGAAACAGCATCCGGCGCATCGACATCCTCCGAGCCTGGTCCGGCGCGCACCATAACCGCGGCTCTGGCGGGCGCAACATGGGCCGTCCTTTACCGGCCGGCCCCGCCGGCGCATATTGGCGGCGCAGACGGATTCTCTGCGGAGTCGCGTAACGGCCGGGCGTGAGCGCCTGGCGGAAAGGACCGCCCCGGATGAATCGCGCGCCTCCTGCCCACACTATGGCCGCGAAGTCGGCGTCGCCGCGCGGCGCGGCTCCGTCCGCCAGGCCGCACGTCCCGCGTCCGCCCTGGATGCCGGTACAGCTCAAACCGAACGGCGCGCGCCCGCTGGCCGTCGAGGCGGGGCCGAACCTCACTGGCCTGCCCGACGGGCTGAAGGCGGGGGTGGAGGCCATGTCGGGCCTGGCGATGGACGACGTGCGTGTGCACCGCAATTCCTCCGAACCGGCGAAGCTCGGCGCGCTCGCTTATGCCCGGGGCAGCGACATCCACCTCGGCCCCGGCGAGGAGCGGCAGCTCCCGCACGAAGCCTGGCACGTGGTGCAGCTGAAGCTGGGGCGAGTGGCGGCGACGACGCAGGCCAAGGGAGGCTCCCTCGTCAACGATAACGGCGGCCTCGAGCGTGAGGCGGATGTCATGGGCGCGAGAGCAGCGCGGGCAAGGGATCGGAGCCCGTGGGGGGTGCCCGGCGCCTCGCTCCGGGTGGCGAAGGCGCCCGCCGCTCCGGTGGCCCAGCGAAACGTCGGCACCGCCATTGGTCCGCCGGGGCCGGACGTCGCCCCCGATCGGCCGGGAAAGACGCTCGAAAGCGACGGCCTGTCGGAAGGCGGGGAGCCGGCCCGCGGCGAGGAGCCGGAATTCGCGGCGGTCGCCCGCGCCGCCATCCCGCGCATCGAGAAGGCCGTGGCCGCCGCGCGGGACACGATCGAGCTCGATGGCGCTCTGGACCGGATAAAGAGCGAGCTCGGCCTCAAGGCGATAATGACGCTCCACGTCGGAACGCCCCGAGCCAGCATCGCCTTCGAGGTGAACCCCTGGTTCTTTTATCCCGTTTCCTCGACCTCGATCATCTGGAAGATGGCGGGAACCCAGCAGACACCCGTCACCAAGGTTCATTGGCAGTCCGACGACCTTAAGGTGGGCAAGGTGACCGCCAAGGTCGGGAGGCACATGATTGCGGCCCCACTGGCCCCGGACCATGAGCCTGGGTCCGTCAGCACCGAAGACTCGTCCCAGAAAGACCTGATGGCGATGCTCGCCAATTCGGGCGAGAAGGGCGTTCGAAACGAGCAGAAATATATCAAGGGCCACCTGCTGAACGACCATGTCGGCGGGCCCGGCGCCGCCTTCAACCTGTTCCCGATCACCGCGGACGCAAACGCCAAGCATCTCGCCTATGTCGAGAAGTTCGTGAAGGCCGAGCTTTTGGCACGCAACGTGATCGGCTACGAAATATTCGTCAATAATTTCCCGCCCGTGCTGCTCGCGGGCTCGGCAATGGCCGCCGACAAGTACAGCATCGATGCGAGCTTCGATTTCCACTGGCAGCGGCTCGACGTGAACGGCAATCCGATGAGTATCCACACGGACCGCATCGAGTCGATCTATGAGGCGAAAGGCAAAGCCCCCTTCGACGTGGACAAGGAATATGCGGGCAAATATGACACGCTCAACCTCGGCAAGCGGACCCCAAAGGCCAACCCCCAGGCGGGGCAATGGCAAGTGAGCTACTCCTCCCCCGCCATGGCCTCCATGGGACCGGCGACGCAAAGTGCCGCGATGGCGATGCCGACCGGCTATTTCGTGTCTGCCGGACCCGCCTCCGTCGCCGGGCCGGACTTCTCCGGCATTCCGGTCAAGCAAGACGCGAAAGGCTTCTACATCAGCGTGCGGAACAGCCATGCGGCGCCCGCCTCGAAGGGGGGCAAGATACAGGTCGACTCCGCTTCCGCGCCTGTGACGGTGGCGGAAATGGTTCCGATGGGCGGCGGCTGGACCCGAATCTATTTCTAGATGCCGGCGGCAGCGCCCGGTCAATTGCGACGCTTGCTTCCGGCTTGGCGGTCGATCGCGCTTTACCGGCATGGCGGCAGACGCGCGGCTCAGCCCAAGCGCGCTTGGGCCACACCAGAGGGCTTGTGTTGCAGGATAGCAACACTACATCAACGCCTGAGAGAGGACGCAGGCTAAGATGAACCTCGAGAAATTCACCGAACGGGCGCGCGGGTTCCTGCAGTCGGCGCAGACGGTCGCGCTGCGGATGAACCATCAGCGGATCGCGCCCGTGCATATTCTGAAGGCCTTGCTCGAGGACGAGCAGGGCATGGCTTCCGGGCTGATCGCCCGCGCCGGCGGCAGCGCCGAGGCGGCGCGGCGGGAGACGGACGAAGCACTGGCCAAGATCCCGGCCGTCTCCGGCGGCGGCGCCAATCAGGCGCCGGGCCTCGACGGCGAGACTATGCGTGTGCTCGACCAGGCCGAGCAGGTCGCCCAGAAAGCAGGCGATAGCTACGTCACCGTCGAGCGGATGCTGCTGGCGCTGGTTCTGTCTTCGACGACCGACGCCGGCAAGGCGCTCGCCGACGCCGGCGTCAAGGCGGAGGCTCTGAACGCGGCGATCAACGAGCTGCGCGGCGGGCGCACCGCCGACACCCAGTCGGCCGAGGATCGCTACGACGCGCTCAAGAAGTTCGCCCGCGATCTGACGCAGGCGGCGCGGGACGGGAAGCTCGATCCGGTGATCGGCCGGGACGAGGAGATTCGCCGCACCGTCCAGATCCTGGCGCGGCGGACCAAGAACAATCCGGTGCTGATCGGCGACCCGGGCGTCGGCAAGACCGCGATCGCCGAGGGGCTGGCGCTGCGCATCGCCAACGGCGACGTGCCCGACAGCCTCAAGGACAGGAAGCTGATGGGGCTCGACATGGGCAGCCTCATCGCCGGCGCGAAATATCGCGGCGAGTTCGAGGAGCGGCTGAAGGGCGTCCTCGACGAGGTGAAGGCGGCCGAAGGCGACATCATCCTCTTCATCGACGAGATGCACACCCTCGTCGGCGCCGGCAAATCCGAAGGGGCGATGGACGCGTCGAACCTGCTCAAGCCGGCTTTGGCGCGCGGCGAGCTGCACTGCATCGGCGCGACCACGCTCGACGAATATCGCAAGCATGTCGAGAAGGACCCGGCCCTGCAGCGGCGCTTCCAGCCGGTCTTCGTCGGCGAGCCGACCGTCGAGGACACGATCTCGATCCTGCGCGGCCTCAAGGAGAAATACGAGCTGCACCACGGCGTCCGCATCACCGACGGCGCGATCGTCGCCGCGGCGACGCTCTCGCATCGCTACATTTCCGACCGCTTCCTTCCCGACAAGGCGATCGACCTGATGGACGAGGCCGCGTCGCGCCTGAGGATGGAGGTCGAATCGAAGCCCGAGGAGATCGAGAATCTCGACCGGCGGATCATCCAGCTCAAGATCGAGCGCGAGGCGCTCAAGAAGGAGACCGACCGCGCCTCGAAGGACCGGCTCGCGAGCCTCGAATCCGAGCTCGCCAATCTCGAGCAGCAATCGTCCGAGCTGACCCAGCGCTGGCAGGCGGAGAAGGAGAAGATCGCAGCGGAATCGAAGGTCAAGGAGCAGCTCGACGCGGCCCGGCTGGAGCTCGAGCAGGCGCAGCGCTCCGGCGACCTCGCCAAGGCCGGCGAGCTCCAATACGGACGCATCCCGACCCTGGAGAAGCAGCTCGCCGAGGCCGAGGCGGCGAGCGCCACCGCGATGCTCCGCGAGGAAGTGACCAGCGAGGACATCGCCGGCGTCGTCGCGCGCTGGACCGGCATTCCGATGGAGCGGATGCTCGAGGGAGAGCGCGAGAAATTGCTCCACATGGAGGAGGCGCTCGCCGAGCGGGTGATCGGCCAGGACCAGGCGGTGAAGGCGGTCTCGACTGCCGTGCGCCGTTCGCGCGCGGGCTTGCAGGACCCCAACCGGCCGCTCGGCTCGTTCCTGTTCCTGGGGCCGACGGGCGTCGGCAAGACCGAGCTCACCAAGGCGCTCGCCGAATTCCTCTTCGACGATTCGAACGCGATGGTCCGGATCGACATGTCCGAGTTCATGGAGAAGCATTCGGTGGCGCGGCTGATCGGGGCCCCGCCCGGCTATGTCGGTTACGAGGAAGGCGGCGTGCTGACCGAGGCGGTCCGGCGGCGGCCCTATCAGGTGGTGCTGTTCGACGAGGTCGAGAAGGCGCATAACGACGTCTTCAACATCCTCCTTCAGGTGCTCGACGACGGCCGCCTGACCGACGGGCAGGGCCACGTCGCCGATTTCACCAACACGATCATCGTGCTGACCTCCAACCTCGGCAGCCATCATCTGACCGCTCTGGCCGACGGCCAGCGGGTCGAGGAGGTCGAGCCGCAGGTGATGGAGGTGGTGCGGGGCCATTTCCGGCCGGAGTTCCTGAACCGGCTCGACGAGATCATCCTGTTCCACCGCCTCTACGCCGAGCATATGGGCCCGATCGTCGACATCCAGGTCGATCGGGTGCGGCGGCTTCTCGCCGACCGCAAGATCGGGATCGAGCTCAGCGACGGCGCGCGCAGCTGGATCGGCCGGGTCGGCTACGATCCGGTCTACGGCGCCCGGCCGCTCAAGCGGGCCGTGCAGAAATATCTCCAGGATCCGCTCGCCGACATGATCCTGCGCGGCGAGGTCGGCGAAGGCGACACGGTCCGTGTCGAGGAAGGCGAAGGAGGCCTGACGCTGGTCAGGGAGAGCGGACGCGCGGCGGCGGCCTGAGCCGGCTCAGAGCCCGTCGACGCCATCGGCAAATGCGAAAAGGCCGCCGCCGCTTCCCCGGACCGGGGAGCAGGCAGCGGCCTCGCTGAGCCTGAGGAAGAGGCAGCTTACTGATTGCCGCCCGTCATCGAACGGGCCCGGTCCTGGTCCTGGGTCCGGCGCATGTCGGACTGGCTGCGGGCGGTGATCGCATCCCATTCGGTGCGGGTGCGGCAGACCCGGCGGCCCATGACCGAACCGGTGGCGACGATGCGCCGGCAGATCGGGCGGTCGGCCGCGCTCTGGTCCGCATTGCGGCCGGATTCCGCGGTCGAGGCCTGGGAGGAACCGGTTTCCGCGGAAGCGGCGACCGGGATGGTCGTGGCGGCAGCGCAGGCGATCAGAGTCAGATAAGCACGCATCGGCGAAATTCCCCTCATGCAGGTTCGTAGATGATTGGGTCTGAACCTGACGTGAAACGCCGCCGCGACGGGAATCCGCAGAATCAGTGCTGCACATTCAATAGCATAGATGGAGCCGAAAAGCAAAAGGGGCGGCGCCGAAGCACCGCCCCCTCTGCGTTCCAACCGGCTTCGCCGATTAGAAGTCGACCCTCGCGCCGACGCGGAAGTAGCGGCCCATGACGTTCGGGCCGGCCCACGCCGGGTTGAACTGGAAGATGTGATACGCGGCGCTCGGCTCGAACGGCGCATCGATATCCAGCACGTTGAGGATGTTGGCGTAGATCGTGAAGCGATCGTCGATCCGGTGGCTGGCCGTCAGATCGACGTTCCAGGTCGGATCGGCCCGGCAGAGAACCGGGTCGCCGTTGACGTAGTGGACCGTCGAGGCGCCGATGGCAGCATTGCCTTCGCAATCGCCCTCGACGCCGCCGAAGTCGATCGACGCCGTATCGTAGCCGCTGGTGTAGTAGGCCGTCGCCGTCACCGAGGTGTCGCCGAACTGCAGCGTGTTCTGCCAGCTGGCACGCCATTGCGGAGCACCCGAGCAGGAGGTGATGTTGCACGGGCTGAGCGTGCCCTCATACTCGAGAACGGTGCCGCTCTCGTCGGTGAGGTGGTACTTCATCAGGTACGACGCTTCGAACGAGCTGATCAGCGTAACGCTGTTGGTCACCGGCACGCGGATGTTCGCACCGAAGTCGATACCCTGCACGACCTGGGACGTGGCGTTCTTGAACGACGACTCGAGGAAGCCGAGCAGCGGCAGCGCGTTCGGGAATTGCGGGTCAGGCTGCCCGGGGACAGCCGTGATGCCCGGAATGGTCACGACACCGTTGTTCGAATAGTATTGGGCCTCGGCCGCCGACGTGTCGGTGACGCCGACGATCAGGTCGCGGACCTTGATACGCCAGAAGTCGACGGTGAAGCTCACGTTCCGCATCGGCTCGAGGATCGCGCCGAGAGTGAACGAGGTCGACCGCTCCGGATCCAGGCCGGGGTTACCGGTCTGGGTCAGGCCGAGCGAGTACTGACCGGTCACATAGGAGTTGCCGCCGTGCGCCGCGCAGAACGCCGCGAACTGGGCGCAGTTGACGGTCCGGGTGACGTAGCCGGTGGTCGGCAGACCGAAGGCCTCGTTGAAGCTCGGGATGCGGAAGCCGCGCGACCAGGTGCCGCGAATGGCCAGCTCGGGGATCGGCGTGAACTTCACGCCCACCTTCGGAGAGAAGGATTCCTGACCCGTCGAGTAGGAGTCGAAGCGACCCGAGACGTTGACCTCGAGCTGGTCGAGGATCGGCGCGTTCAGCTCGAAGAAGGCGGCCCGGACGCTACGGCTTCCGGCGGTGCCCACCGCGTTGATGCCGTAATAACGGTCATACGGGTTGCCGTTGATCGGATCGACTGCGGCGTTGCCGCTGGGCGCGTCGATCGACTCCTGGCGGTAGGCAGCGCCGACCGCGAGCTGGAGCGGGCCGCCCGGAAGCTCGAAGAGCTCCCTGGCGATGGTCGCCGAGGCCTGCCAGAGCTGGGAGGTCGACACGCGGCTGTTCTGGGGCGCGATATAGTCCCAGACCGACTGCGGGTTGGCTTCCAGATCCATCAGGTTGAGCTGGCCGCGGGCGACCAGGTTCATGATCCGCTGCGGGATGAAGTAATTGCCCTCCGTCCGGCGAAGCTGGACTTCCGACGCCGTGAAATCGAGCGTGTAGTTCCAGTCGTCGAAGATGGTGCCGGCGAGGCCCACGGCCGCGCGCAGCGCCCGCGAGTTGGTCTCGATGTTCCGGCCGCGGGTGGAGCGAACGAACGCCTGCGCAGTCCGGCCGCTGGCAGCGAACGGGTTCTGCGGGTTGAGGACGCCGTTGGCAGCCGTACAGCCGGTGTTGGTGCCGTTGCGAGTACCGACGCCGGTCGGGCAGACATAGACCGGCAGGATCACGTTATAGGCGCCCGGCGCGGTGGTCGGCGGCGTCGGCGTGCCGTTCAGGCCGAGCGGCGTGAACGACGCGAACGTGTCGGTCCGGTAGTAGTTGCCCATCGCGTAGAGCTGATGGTCCGGCCCGAGGTCGACGGTCGCGCGGGCGGTGATGCCCATGCGCTCGATCTCCGGCTGCAGCATGATGTAGGCCTGCTGCGAATTGACTTCGCAGGTGACGTCCGGCGCGGTCGTGCCCGCTGCGATGACGGAGGCGGGAACGGCGATCTGCGTCCAGCCGCGGCAGCCGGCGGCGGGGTTCAGGAACACGAAGCGCCCGTTGCCCGTGATGCCGCCCGCGACGTTCACCGGACGAATCTGGGTGACGCCCGGAATGCTGATGTTGCCGTTGAAGCCGGTCAGCGGATTGTAAAGCCCCGGATTGGCGATGATCTCCGGGGTGACGCCGTTCCAGTTGAGGT
>JAXDPC010000159.1:0-3494 GCA_034668525.1 Sphingomonadales bacterium | reverse complement strand
ATACTTAGCGCAGTAAGTTCGAGGTTGCTTAAACGGCGTGTCAATTTCAGTTCACGGTGACCAAAAGTCACGTGTACGCTCGCCTCGGCGTTGCGAGCTCCGTCTGCAACACGTTGGCTGAAGAATCGGATCGCCTCCGAGTTTAGCCGGGTCGGTGACTCTGGGAGCGTCGATCCTACATTCGGAACACCCGCACCCGTCAAGTCGTATGGACCGGTAAGCATCCGAAGGAGCACGATCAGCAGCGTGGTCTTACCAAGGCCGTTGATTCCGGCTATAAGCGTCACGCCGGGAGTGACCGGCTTTGAGATGCCTTCGCCCCGGGGCATCCCGGGAAACATTTCGTAATTCTGCACGGAGAAGTACGTGATAATTGGCAGCTGAGGCATTCCACAATGAAACCCTCAGCGCTCGAGAATGCAAGTTCTAAACCGCGGAAGCCGTCCCGGCTGGTTTCGTTTCTATTGGATTGCGGGCGACGCGTGCCGGGAGCGAGCCTTTAGAACGGCGCTCAGATATGTCCGCCGTCGGCATGCGGCTCACCCCAACTCCTCCAGCACCGCCTTCGCATCGAGCCCCAATGCCTCGCAGATCCAGAGGAACTCCACCACCTCGATGCGCCGGCCGCTCTCATAGGCCGAGACGAAGTTCTGGCGGCGGCCGAAGCGTTCGGCGAGCTGGGCCTGGGTGAGGCCGGCGGCGTTGCGCGCGGCGGTCAGCCGCTGGCGCAGCCTGAGGCGCATCAGGTCCGGATCCTTGGCCGCCATGCGCCAGACCTAGGCGAAAGCGGGGAATGTTCACAATAGATGTTCGATTCGGATGGGGCGGCGCTCAGGCCAGGTAGGGCACGGTCGCCATCGCCACGGTCAGATAGGTGCGGACCCGCTCCGCCGCCTCCGGGGACAGGCTGAGGATGAGCTGGCGGCCGTCGGCGCGGTCGCTGCGGCTGACGAACACGCCCGCCGCGATCAGGCTGCGGGCGGTCCTCAGGCCGGTGGTGTGCGGAACGTCCGCGGCGATCGTCAGGCGCGACTGGTTGAGCCGCCTCCCCTCCAGGCCGGCGGCATAGAGCTCGAGGATCATCGTCCAGGCGGGATCGCCGGCCGCCGCGGGGAGGTAGTCGGCGCGCAGCCGCCTGATCCGGAGGATGGCGCGGACGAGCGGGGCGGTGATCTCGATCGCATCGCCTTCCACCGGAAGCAGCACGACCTGCGCATCGGCGTGACGGCGGATGAGCCGGGCAGTCTCCTCGAGGACGCGGCTGATCTCGATCAGGCTGGCCGCCGGCGGGGCATCTGGAACTATCTCTTGTCCGTTCATCGCGACGATCCAGAAGCGGCAGCGCATTGGGAAACGCAGAATAGGATAATCCGATTCTACGTTTCCGCAACTTTCAGTCCGATCTGGACCGATGTGCCATGGCGGCCCCGCGGGCTTGACATTTTGGAACAAATCAGGTACAATAAGGTCAAGCGAGTCGGGGTGCGGACAGTGAATCAGGAAGACGGAAATAAGGGAGAAGAACGGGCCTCGGCTTCGCTCGGCGGGGCTCCTCGACCAGGCTCGGACCGAACGGATTCTGAGTTAACCCACTCGCCTGAGCCGCTGCCCTTCACCCAGCCGCCGCGGCGGCTGGAGAAGACGGGGTCGGCGCGGCGCTCCGTCTACGTGCCGCTGAAGCGGCGGGCGCGGAAGTTCCTGGAGGCGCTGGCGATGAGCGGCAACGCCGCCTTCGCCTGCGAGATCGCCGGGATCGGCAAGGACCGGATCTACAAGCACCGGCGCGAGAACGAGCGGTTCGCGGCCGAGTGGGCGGCGGCGAAGGCGGCGTTCGAGGCGAAGGCCGAAGCGGAGGACGGGATCGACCTCGACGCGCTGGCGCGGGACGGGCTCGCCGTGCGGCGCGGGCGGGGCGGGTGCGTCCAGATCGTCTCGGCCCACCCCAAGGCCTGGACCGCGCGGGCCGAAGAAATCTTCTTCGCCGAGCTGGCCGGGAGCGGCAACGTCTCGGCCTCGGCCCAGGCGGCGGGCTTTTCCGGCAAGGCGGCGTGGGAGCGGGCGCGCAAGGTGCCCGCCTTCCGCGACCGGCTCGCCGCGGCGAAGCAGGACGCGACCGAGCGGCTCGAATTCCACCTGATCGAGGAAGGGACCAACCTGCTCAGGGGCGAAAGCGGGGCGAAGCGCGACCCGCAGCTGGCGATGTGGCTGGTGAAGCGCGAGGACCAACGGCGGGCGGGGACGCTGAAGCGCGGCGCGGCGGCGTGGCGGCGGGCGCCGTCGATCGAAGAGGTGACCGAGAATATCGTCCGCAAGGTCGAGGCGATCAAGCGGCACCGGGCGCGGGGCGGGCGGCCGCCGGGGAGCGACGGGGACAGTCACTCGTGACCGTCCCCTGGGAGCAAGGCGCTCAAACGGCACCGCAGGCGCCAGGGTGGGACAGTCACGAGTGACCGTCCCTCTGCGCTAGGCGGCGGGGGCGGCGGCCAAAGCGAGCCTCAAGACGGCGAAGGCGGCGAAGGCGGCGCCGAGGATCGCGGCGAACAGGATGAGCATTGTCCAGAACGCCTTCGCGCCCTCGTCGTGGACATAATCGTCGACGATCACCTGCAGGCCCAGGCGGATGTGCCAGAAGGTGGCGGCGACCAGCAGCAGCATCGGCACCGCGGCGAGCGGCGAGGACAGCCACTCGGCGACGATGCCGCGGTCGAGCGAGGGCAGCCGCAGCAAGGAGACCGCGAACCAGACCCACAGCAGCAAAGCGGCGAGGGCGGACACGCGCTCCTCCCACCAGTGGCCGGCGCCGTGGACGGCGGAGCCGTGCGGCCGCGCGCCGGGGGCGGCGGCGCGGGAGGCCTCGGCGGCGGATGCGGTACCGGCGGCGGCGGCGGCGTTCACTTCTGTGGTCATGCCCACATTCCCCTCAGGATCCACGCCCAGAGGGCGGCGGTCAGGACGACGCCGAGCAGCAGCGTCGCCAGCGACCATTTCTTGTTGGTGGAGAGTTCGTAGCCGGCGCCGATGTCGAGCGCGAAATGGCGCAGGCCGATCAGCGTGTGCTGGATCAGCGCCCAGCTGAGGCCGACGGCGACGACGATGCCGGACCAGTGCGTCGCCCAGCCGGTGAAGGTCTCGTAGCTGGCGGCGCCGTCGGCGGCGGCCCAGAGCCACCAGACCAAAGCGATGCCGCCGACGATGGCGAGACCGGCGCCGGTGACGCGGTGAAGGATCGAGACGACCATGTGCGGGCCCCATTTCCAGACGGTGAGGTGGGGCGCCATGGGCCGGTTCGGATTGCGGTGCATGAATACCCCTCGAGCCCCGCCGGACGGCGGGACGGTGCCCGGCCGCTTTTAGTGCGGGCTGGCGAGGTTGCAAGAGCCGCAGGCGCCGGTTCACGCGTCGCTTACCTTTGCGCTTTAGCGGCGGGTGCGGCGCGGCTAGGGTCCGTACTCAGTGCCCGCAACGGTCGTGACGGAGCGGATTTTGGGCCAGGG
>JAXDPC010000158.1:0-2621 GCA_034668525.1 Sphingomonadales bacterium | reverse complement strand
CCGAGAGCATCGGCACGCCGCCGGGCCGCCCCGGCCAGCGTATCCTCCCCGACGACGTCGAGCAGGAAGGGAACCCGCCGCTCCTTCAGCAGCGCCGCGGCCCGAAGGAGCGTCTCCTGGTCCTTGACCCGGTTGAGGCTGCCGACGTGGAGCAGGCGGATCGGCGCGGCCGGGTCGCGTCGTGCCGGTTCGCGCCGGGGCCATCGGTCGAGCGCGACGCCGAGGGGAACCACCGCCGCCTCGATCCCTGCCCGCCTCGCCTGCTCCTGAACGAAACGGCTCGGCGCCGTGACCCTTTCGGCGCCGGCCACGGCGATCCGCAGCCGGATCCGATCGCGGCGGCGGCCGAGGCCGCCATAGCCGATCTCGGGCAGGAAGGTGACGTCGCCGCCCGGCAGCGTCAGCAGCAGCGGGCGGCGCAGCAGGCGGCCGAGGATCGCTCCGACGAAGCCGGAGGGCAGCGCCCAAAAGGCATGGAGGATATCGAACGGAGCGCGGCGGTGCTCCGCGGCGAGCATCCGCGCGAGCCTCGCCGAGCGCGGCCGGCGACCCGCATTGTGCACCTCGGCTCCCAGCAGCGGCCAGCGCCCCGGCTCGGCCTCCTGGCGGAAGGCGAAGACATGGACTTCGTCCCCCGCTTCGACGAGCCGCTCGATCAGCCAGAGCAGGCATGGGATGACGCGCCGGCTGCCGCTGCGGTCGACGCCGCCGGGGGTCAGGATGGCGATCTTCACGGCCTCGGCCCCGCGGCCGCGAGCGCGCGATAGGCGTCGACGAGCTTCCTGCCGACGATTTCGAAGGAGAGGCGGGTGCGGAAATGAGCGAGCGCCTGCTCGCGCAGCGGCTCGCGCGGGAGCGCGGCGAGGCGGACGAGGGCGTCGCCGAAGGCGCGGGCGTCGCCGGGCGGAGCGAGCGCTCCGACCGCGCCGCCGCCGGTGAGCTCGCGAAAGGAGGGGATGTCGCTGACGACCGGGGTCGCGCCGCAGGCCAGCGCCTCGATGAGGGCGTAGCCGCTCCCTTCGCGGCGGCTGGCGAGCACGAACAGGTCCGCCGCCCGGCACAGCAGCTCGATCCGGTCGTGCGGAACGGGGCCGAGGAGATGGACGCGCGCCGCGAGCGCCGGGTCGCCGGCGAGCGTCGACTCGACCTCGCTCATCAGGGGCGCGGTGCCGTAGGCGCACCAAAGCTGGAGCCCTGGAAGAGAAGGCAGGGCCCCCCGCACTGCGTTGAGGACGGTCAGCGGGTCCTTGTTGCGATTGAGATGCCCGACCCACAGCAAGGCGGGATCTCCGTGGAGGCCCGTGGCGGCGCGCGCCTCGGCCTTGCTGCCGGGGCGGAAGCGGCTCGAGGATTCCGGGATGGCGAACACGCGGGCATGGGCGGGGACTTGCCCGTGCCGCCGGAACGGCTCCGCCTGGCCGACAGCGGTGAACGCGGCACCGGCGATGCGCGCATAGCCCCAGCGGCGGAGGGGCGCTGCCCGCCCGCCGGCGCCGCTGCCATGGTCCTGGATCAGCACCGGGACCCCGACCCCGCAGATTGCGCGGGCGTGGAGCGGAAAGTCGAAACCGTTGAAATGGACCACGTCCGGCCGTTCGCGGCGCACCGCCGCCGCGAGGCGCCAGGGAAAGAGCCCCGGCCCCGAGCCCGCGCCAAGCCGCGGCTCCGCGACGAAGCGATAGACGATCCCGCCGCGCCGAAACTCCGCTGCCCTGTGGCTCGCGGCGAGCACGACGACCTCCGCCCCGGCCCCGGACGCCGCTTCGGCGACCGCGGGCAAAGTCGGCCAGGCTTCGAGCAGGGCGTCGGGCTCGCGGCGCGCTCCGTCGATGAGGCAGTTCACCTGGACGACGCGCGGCCTCATCGCGCGGCGTCGGCGCCGAGCCGGTCGAGATTGCGGGTCAGGAGATCGATCGCTTCGGCGGGATCGGCGGACAGGGTCAGCCGCCACCCGCCGCCTTCGCCGAGCCGCGCGAGGGCCGCTTCTATGTCGGGGCGGAGAAGATCGAACCCCGGCTCGAGGATATCCGCTACGGCCTGCACTTCGGCCGGCCCGATCGGTTCGAGCCGCGCCTCGTCGCCGCGCGCGAGCAGGCACAAGGCCGCTCTCCGCGCGACGGGCGCGCGCCGGGGCGCACGGACGGGCACCGCATGCTTCAGCCTCCCGTTGCGCAGCCGCAAGGCGCCGCCGGCGTCTTCGGGAGCGTCTGCGGGGAGCAGGTGGATCGGGCGCGGCATGCCCCGGATGCGGAGATGCGGCCGCAACTGAACGTAGACGGTGTCGTCCGAAAGCAGCTCATAGCCGGCTTCGCGGGCCGTCAGGGCCAGGCAGCTCTTGCCGGCGCCGCTCGGCCCGAGCAGCAGCACGGCGAGATCGCCGCCGAGGAAGCCGGCGGCGTGGAGCGGCGTACGCCCCCTTCGCGTGACCAGGAAAAGCAACAGCGGTTCGATCACGGCGTCCCGAAGGACCTGGGGTTCGTCGAGCAGCGCCGGGTGGACGGAGCAGCGCGCCACGCCGGTCTCCGAATCTGCCCACGCGTCCGCTCCGGCACCCTCGACCCGAAGCCGCCCGCCGTCGATTGCAGACACGGGCGGGCCTGCCCCGAACGGTCCGCTGCGAA
>JAXDPC010000157.1:0-7474 GCA_034668525.1 Sphingomonadales bacterium | reverse complement strand
CACGAGCACCGAGGCGCCGGCGTCGAGCGCGGCTCGCGGCGTCACCACGCGCTTCTGGTCGGCGGCATGGCCGTCGGCGGGCCGGACGCCGGGGACGACGAGGAAGCCGTCGGGCCACAGCTTGTGCGCCGCCGCGACCTCGTTGCCGGAGCAGACCACCCCGTCGAGGCCGGCCTCGCGGGCGAGGCAGGTCAGCCGCTCGACCTGTCCGTGCGGGTCGCCGTCGAGGCCGACCGAGCGCAGGTCCTCGCCGTCGAGGCTGGTCAGCACCGTGACGCCGACCACCTTGGTGCCCGTCGGCGCGGCCGCCTTGGCATCTTCCATCATCGCCCGCCCGCCGGCGGCGTGGACGGTGAGGATCGCCGGCTCCAGCGGCCGCAGCGCCTGGATCGCCTTGCCGACCGTGTTCGGGATGTCGTGCAGCTTCAAATCGAGGAAGATCGGGAGGCCGAGCTCGGCCATTTCCCGGACGCCCTGCCGGCCGTTGGCGCAGAAGAATTCGAGGCCCAGCTTGATCCCGCCGACATGGCGCCGCACCCGCTCCGCCAGGCTTTTCGCCCGTTCCAGCTCGGGCGTATCGATGGCGACGTAAATCGGGCTGCCGCTCATGCGGGCCAGACTTTGGAGTCCGTGGCGATCCGCTCCTCCTCGCTGCGCGCCGCGGCCGGGGCGATCCCGCCGGGCGTGTTGGCGACGGTGACCGGGTGCGACGATTCGAGCCGGCGCTTGAGGCCCCAGACGCGGCTGCGATAGATGAGGAGGGTCGGCACGAATCCGATCAGGAAGGCAGCCAGCACCAGCACCGGCAGCTTCACGTCCATCTGCAGGCCGCCCCACAGGTTGATCGTCACCTGCGTCCAGTTCGCGTTGGCGAACAGCACGAGCACGATCGCGAGCATCACCCAGAACAGGGTCTTCAGGAACTGCATGGGCCCTTCCTCCCCGAAATCCTCGCGCGCGTCCAGCCTCAGCCGATCTCGCGCTCGAGCGCCCCGAACAGAGGCGCGATAGCGGTCAGCCGCGCGCGCTCCTCGGCGAGGATGGCGCGGAAGGCGTCCCGCTTCGCCGCCGCGGCGTCGATCCCGTGGCCGGGCACGGTCGAGAGCAGGATGTCGATCAGACGTTCGGCGCCGTGAAGGCGTCCCCAGAGATAGTCGTTCTCGCGCCAGGCGCGGCTGAAGAAGGCGCCGAAGCTGCTGAACTGGGTGCCCTTGAGCGTCGCCGCGGCGCCGCCGGCGCGGATCGCGGTCGCGTCGTCCGGCGAGATGCGGTCGACCTTGATCGGATCATATTCGTCGCGCCCGTCCTCCTGGAGCAAAGGGAAGGTGGCGATGTCGTAGAAGGGAAAGCCCAGATAGGCGACGATCAGCGGCTTGCGCCGGGAGCGCGGAATGGCGGTCAACGCCTCGGCAAGCACCGCATCGGCCACGGCGTCGAGCGCCTCAAGCCCCAGCGCCGCCGATAGCCGCGCCAGCGCTGCTTCGGCATCGTCGATGGGAAGGTCTGCAATCTCCGCCGCCGCGGCGGCCCGGTATCGCGCCACGAGCGAGTCGAGCAGAGCGCGAAGCTCCGGCCGCTCCGCACCTCGCGCCTGGAGCGTGCGGGCGAGGAAGCGCAGCCGGCGGATGCGGAAGCCGGTGTCGAACGCGCCGAGGAAGCGGATCGCCGCTTCGCTCGTGCCTGAAGCGGTGAACGCATCGTCGCGGGCGATCTCCGCCTGCCGCACCGCCTTCCAGATCCGGGTGCGCACGCCGCTCTCCGGCTCCGTCCGCGCGCAGCGGCAGAGGTGCAGGATGGAATCCTCGACCACGCGCGACAGCTTGAGCTGGCCGTAGGCCGCATAAGCGAAGCCCGCCTGGCGGGTGGCGAGCGCGTGCGCGCGCGCGCGCCACGCCTTCAGCCGCGCCGCGGTCGGCGCGCGCACGAAGAAGCCGACGCCGAACGAGCGCTCGATCGCCGCTTCGACCTGCGGCCGGATCGCCTCGAGGATCCGGCTCATCCGCCGGACGCGCGCCGACCGGGCCTCGATCGCTTCGAGATTGTCGCGGATCGGCTGCTCGCGCGGGATGTCGGACAGCGCGCCGAAGATGGTGGCGAAGAAGCCGGGCGTCTCGGCCTGGCCGGCCGCGCCGAGCCGGACGCTGCGGATGCCCGGCTTGGGGTCGATATAGACGAAGCGGCGGTCGACCTCGCGCCGCGCCGGCCGGTTCTGGAGCGCGGCGATCGCCGGGCGGAACGGGGCGTTGGCGAGGATCGAGCCGTCGATCAGCACGGTCCGCTCGGCCTGCTCCGGCGTGTGCCGCGGGAAGGCGCGGGCGAGGAAGGCCGCACGCCCATGCCATTTCATCCCCCGCTCGGCGAGCACGCTGTCCAGTTCCGCGACCGTGAAAGGCGGGAAGGCGCCCGGGAAGCTCGCCGTCGCCCGCGCCGCGAAGGCGAGGTCCTCCGTGGCTGCGAGCGGCGCTTCGGCCGCGCGGAATGCCAAAGTGAGCCGATGCTCGGTCTCCAGCACCTCGCGGGGCGAGTTCAGCCGCAGCGTCTGCGGGAAGCCGTGGAAATCCGTGACGGTGACGGCGAGGTCGAGCGGGTGGCCCGGCGGAAGCAGCGGTGTGCCCGATCCCTCCCGCTTCATCGCCTCGATCGCGTCGATCAATATGCCGGTGAAGCCGGGCCCGCTGAACGGCGGCGCGAACCAGCGCGCCCGGACGAAGCTGGCGACCTTGGCGCGGACCTCGCCGCGCTGCGCGGAGTCCTCGCTGTCCTTGTCCTTGCGGGCGTCGGAAAAAGCCCAGGCGAAGGGGAGCGCCGCGGCCTTGGCGAAGCGCGACAGGCCGCTCACGTTCGGGTCGATCAGCCGGTCGACGTCCGCCCCTTCGAGCCAGAGGTCGGTCAGCGGCTCGAGCGAGCTTCCCGAAGCGATCGCCTCGCCGAGGAAGATGGCGTTGATCCCGCCCGCGCTCGCGCCCGCAAGGATGTCGACGAGGATTCGCACCGAGACGCCGCTCTCGGCCTCGGCCCGGCCAAGCAGGCCGGCATAGACCGCCTCGGTCGCCCGCTCGGCGGCGCGGCCGCCATGATGGGCCTCGCTGGCTTTCGCCAGGTGCCAGATCTCGCGGGTGATGCCGTGCATGTAGACGGCGAGGCTGACGCCGCCATAGCAGATGAGGGCGAGGCGCAGCTCCTTCTCGTGCATCGCGGATGAGCCTGACAGCGCGCGCCGCTCCTGTCGAGCGCGCCTATCTTTCGGAAAAACAGGGCGCTAAGAGCCGACGGTCCGTCGACGCCTCTTGTCCGTGGGAAGCAGCCCGCCCGTGCCCGCCCGGCGTATCGCCTTCATTTTCCTCGCACTCTTCGCTCTCGCCGGCCTCGGCTGGGCGACCGGCCTGATCCGCTTCGTCGGCGCGGCCGAGCCGCAGGCGGAGGCGCCGGAACGGATCGGCCCGCGCAACGGCTACGAGACCCGAATCGGCGATTCGCCGGCCGCGCCGAGCGTGATCGACTATCGCCGGATCGACGAGCGGCTGCGGCGCCTCGCCGAGCGGCCGAACATGGTCGGCCTCGCCGTCGGCATCATCGAAAATGGCGAAATCCGCTTCCTCCAGGGCTACGGCACCACCGCCTCGAACAATGACGAGCCGGTCACGGTCGACACCGTGTTCCGCTGGGCCTCGCTGTCGAAGGGCGTGGCGGGCGACATGGTCGGACTGCTCGTTCATGAGGGCCGGCTCTCCTTGTTCGATCCGATCAACCGCTGGTCGAGCTCGCTGCGCCTGCCCGGCGGCGCCGAAGCGCGGGCCACCGTCTCCGACGTCCTCACCCACCGGCTCGGGCTTTTCTCCCACGCCCAGGATTCGAAGCTCGAGGACGATTACGATCCGCGCTGGCTGCGCGCGACGCTGGCGACGCTCCATCTCATCTGCGCGCCCGGCCAGTGCCATGCCTATCAGAACGTCGCCTACGACGCCGCTTCCGAGGTGGTCGAGCGCGTGACTGGACGGCCCTATCGCGAGGTCGTGCGCGAGCGGCTCTTCGCCCCGCTCGGCATGGATTCGGCGAGCATGACGCGGGCCGGGCTGATCGGCGCCCCGAGCTGGGCCCGCCCCCATGCCGGCGGGCGCGGCGGCCGTCCGGTCGAGGTGGCCGAAGCCTATTACCGGGTGCCGGCGGCGGGCGGGGTGAATAGCTCGATCAAGGACCTCGCGCTCTGGGCGCGCGCGCAGATGGGCCTCGCGCCCAATGTGCTCCCGCCCGAGGCGCTGGCGCTGATCCAGGAACCCCGCGCGCGCACTCCGGTCGAGGATCGCCGCCGGCGCCGCCAGGCCGAGCGCATCGGCAATAGCCATTACGGCCTCGGCTGGCGCATCTACGATTATGCCGGCCACCGCGTCGTCGGCCATCGCGGCGGCGTCCGCGGCTACCGCTCGCTGATCCTGTTCGATCCCCGGCGCAAGACCGGCGTGGTGGCGCTGTGGAACAGCTCGGCGACCCAGCCGGGCGGGATCGAGTTCGAAGTCATGGACATGCTCTACGGCCTGCCCTTCCACGACTGGATGGAGCTCGACGGCCGTCCCGGCGCGGCGCCGGCCCCGGAGGAGGCCGAGCCCGGCGAGAATGCGGTGGAGAGCACCGGGCCCTAGGGACAGTTACTTTCACGCGCGATCGCGTTCAGCCTCTCGCCGCCGCGTCTGAAAGTAACGGTCCCCTCTCACGCCCGCTTCAGCTCAGCCCAGATCGGCAGATGGTCCGAAGCCTTGCGCGCCGTGGCCGAATGATGCGCCCCGCTCGCCACCACCTCGAGATCGGGCGAGACCATGATCCGGTCCAGTTGCGCGATCGGCCTCCGCGCGTGGAAGCTGCGCCCGCAATCGGCGAAGACGTGGCGCGTCGCGAAATCGCGCAGGCAGCCGCCGCGGACGCTCCATTCGTTGAGGTCGCCCATCAGCACCGTCGGCGGGTCGCCGTGGCGGGCGGCGAGATGGGCGAGGATGGCATGCGCCTGCTGGCGCCGCCACAGGCCGGAGAGGTCGAGATGCATGCCCACCACGCGCAGCGCGCCGCCGTTCACCTCGAGGTCGGCGAGCACCGCGCCGCGCGGCTCGAGCGACGGCAAATGGACCAGCTCCCGGTCGACGATCTCGACGCTTTTCTTCACCAGCAGGGCGTTGCCGTGCCAGCCGATGCTCCCGGCGCGGGCGTCGAGCGGCACCGGCTTGTAGTCGCTATGCTGTTCGATCAGGGGGAAGGGGAGGGCGCTGGCCCGCGATCCGAAGCGGCGGTCCGCCTCCTGCAGCGCGATCACGTCCGCGTCGAGCTCGTTGAGCACGTCGAGCGTCCGCTCCGGCCGGCGCCGCCGGTCGGTGCCGATCGCCTTGCGCATATTGTAGCTCGCGACGCGGATCATAGGGGACAGTTACTTTCAAGCACGGTCGTGCGCGTTTAGCGGCGGCGGCGCGGGAAAGTAACTGTCCCCGCCGCCGCTGAAAGGGGACGATCACTTTCACCCGCCGCAGTTTCCCATTGCGCGCGCCGCGCGCGAAAGTGACTGTCCCTACACCCGCCGATCCGACAGCCTGCCGAGCTGGTGGTCGAGCGCGCGCACCGCCTTCTTGGCGGCGCCGATCACGGCGCGATCGACGCTCGTCCCCTCCTCGGCGACCGCGATCGGGGGGATGCCGTTGACCCGGGCTTCCAGCGTGCAGCGAAGATCGCCATGCCCGCCCTTCGATCCGTTGACGTCGGAGACATGGACCTCGACGTCGGTGATCCGGTCCTCGAACCGCGCCATGCGCTGGCGGATCTGCTCCTCGAGCCGAAGGTTGCGCCCGGCGTCGCTCTCGACCTGGTTGTCGGCATGAATCTGGATGAACACGCTACTCTCCACCTCTGGTTGGATGCAGGGTGAATGCGAGGGAAGGGGCGAAGTTCCTCCCCGCCGCCAAGCGGAGGGGAGGGGAACATGCGAAGCATGGCGGAGGGATATATGACGAGGCCCAGCCAGTTACCCCTCCACCACCCTGCGGGAGGTCCCCCCTCCCCGCGCGCTTCGCTCGCAGGGGAGGAACCGGCTCTTCCATGTTCCCCTTTCATTCGCTAGCCTGCCGCCGATGGCGAAACCCCGCACACGCTACATCTGCCAGGCTTGCGGCACCGCGCAGAGCCGCTGGCAGGGCCAGTGCCCCGATTGCGCGGGCTGGAACACATTGGTCGAGGATGCGGGCGCGGTCGTCACGCCCTTCGCCGCGCGGCACAATCTGCGCGGCGGAGGCCGGGCCTTCGAACTGGTCGGCCTCGACGCGGAAATGGCGCTGCCGCCGCGCATGTCGACCGGCATCCCGGAGCTCGACCGCGCCGTCGGCGGCGGCCTCGTCGCCGGCTCGGCGACCCTGGTCGGCGGCGATCCCGGCATCGGCAAGTCGACCCTCTTGCTCCAGGCCGCTGCGAAGATCGCGTCACAAGGCCTTGGCGTCGCATATATTTCCGGTGAGGAGGCGACCGACCAGGTGCGCCTGCGCGCCCGCCGCCTCGGCCTCGGCGCGGCACCGCTCCGTCTCGCCGCCGCGACCTCGGTCCGCGACATATTGACCACGCTCGGCGCCAATAACGGCAATGGGGGCGCCCCGCCAGCGATGCTCGTGATCGATTCGATCCAGACCATGCATTCGGACCTGATCGAGGGCGCGCCGGGCACAGTCAGCCAGGTCCGCGCCTCGGCCCACGAGCTGATCCGCTACGCCAAGGAGACCGGCGCCGCTCTGGTCCTCGTCGGCCACGTCACCAAGGACGGCGCGATCGCCGGCCCGCGCGTGCTCGAGCATATGGTCGACACGGTGCTGAGCTTCGAGGGCGAGCGCAGCCATCAGTATCGCATCCTGCGCGCGTCCAAGAACCGCTTCGGCGGCACCGACGAGATCGGCGTGTTCGCGATGGGCGAGGAGGGGCTCGCCGAGGTCGCCAACCCTTCCGCCTTGTTCCTCACCGAGCGCGGCGGGGCGGTCGCCGGCGCCGTCGTCTTCCCGGCGCTGGAGGGGACCCGCCCGGTGCTGGTGGAGATCCAGGCGCTGACCGTCCGCCTGGCGAGCGGCGCCACGCCGCGTCGCGCCGTCGTCGGCTGGGATGCGGGGCGCCTAGCCATGATCCTGGCCGTGCTCGAGGCGCGCTGCGAGATGAGTTTCGCGACCGCCGAAGTCTATCTCAATGTCGCCGGCGGCTATCGGATCGGCGACCCCGCCGCCGACATGGCGGTCGCGGCGGCCCTGGTCTCCGCTCTGTCGGAGCGCCCGGTCCCCGCGGAGACCGTGGCCTTCGGCGAAGTGGCGCTCTCCGGCGAGCTCCGCCCCGTCGCCCACGGCGCGCTCCGCCTCAAGGAAGCCGGCAAGCTCGGCTTCACCCGCGCTTTGGTCCCGGCATCGCTCGGCGGCGAGCGCAGCGGAATGACGCTCAGCGGCTTCCGCACGCTGGGGCAGCTGGTGGATCA
>JAXDPC010000156.1:0-4320 GCA_034668525.1 Sphingomonadales bacterium | reverse complement strand
CCGGCGACCAGGGCGCCGAACAGGGTTTCGGCTTCGGCTTCGCTCAGCGAATCGCCGCCATAGAGGCGGGCGAGCGCCGCATCGGGGCCGGCGGCGGCCGCCGGCTCGGGGACGATTCGGGCGAGATTGTCGGCAAGGTACATGAGGGCGATCCTTCGAACTGCGCGCAAAGAAAAAGCCCGCCGGGAGCGGCGGGCCTTCGGGAGAGTGAGCTGCTAAGGGAGCTTCACCATCGATGCAGGCAGGCCGCGGCGGACGTCATTCCATGCCGCCAAAGCCAGGCCGGAGCGCGCGAATCGGCGGCCGCGGGCGCGGCGCCGTCAACCGGAAAAAGGATCTTTGCGGTCGTCATCGCGGCCGCAAATTCAAGCTTTCCAGCGGCTTCGTCAACCCGCAATCGGTTGGTGCGTTGAGCGACGCATGGACCAGCTCGCTTTGTTCGACGCCCCGGCCGGCGCACCCGAGGGCCTCGCCTACATGCCCGACCTCATCGGTGCGGACGAGGAACGCGCCCTGATCGAGCGCTTCGCCGCGCTTCCCTTCGCGCCGTTCGAGTTTCACGGCTTCCTCGGCAAGCGCCGCACCGTTTCCTTCGGCCGTCAATATCGCTTCGACGGCAGCGGCCTCGCCGCCGCCGAGCCGATGCCGGACTGGCTCGAGCCCCTGCGCGCCCGCGCCGCCGCCTTCGCCGGGCTGGAGCCGGACGCGCTCGTCCACGCTCTGCTGATCGAATATGGGGAAGGCGCCGGCCTCGGCTGGCACCGCGACCGGCCCGTCTTCGGCGATGTGATCGGAGTCTCATTGCTCTCTGAGGCGCCGCTCCGCTTCCGGCGGCGCGCGGGCGACAAATGGCAGCGCTTCACGCTGCAGGCGGCCCCCCGCTCGGCCTATTGCCTGCGGGGAGCCGCCCGGACCGAGTGGGAGCACAGCCTCGCCCCCGTGGCTGCGCTGCGCTACTCGGCGACCTTCAGAACTCTGAGGGGGGACAGTTAACTCTGAGGGGGGACAGTTACCAGTAACTGTCCCCGTGCAGCGAAGGGGACGGCTCCCCCCGGAACCGTCCCCTCGCGCCCCCCGCCTTCAGCTGTAGAAGATATGGAGGCCGATCCGGTCCTGGCGGGCGAGGCGGCGGCCCCAGCCCGGCGACACGTAATCGGCATGATACCAGAGCACGTCGCTGGCGACCGCGCGGGCGGTGCCGGCGAGCGCGATGCGGGCGATCGCCACGGCCTTGCTCCAGGCCGCGGACGAACGGTCGGCGTTCGGGATGCGGCCGGTGGCGTTGACGAAGGAGAATTGCATCGGCTGCTCGACCACCTCGCAGATCGTGTCGGGATAGCGCTCGGAGACGACCCGGTTGAGGACGACGTCGGCGACCGCGAGCTGGCCCTTCAGCGGCTCGCCGCGGGCTTCGAAATAGACCGCGCTGGCGAGGCAATCCTGCTCCTCGGTATCGGTCTCGACGCGGGCGGCGCGCGCCACCTGCTGCTCGAGCGTGCCGGAGAAAGCCGCCGCCGCCGGAACCTGGGCCTGGCGGGGGGCGCTGACGCCGGTGGCGGCCGACAAGGTGAAGGCAGCCACGGCAAGCGCCACGGCACGAAACGTGCTGATCATCGAACCTCGTTCTTTTCAGTGCGGTGTGCTGATCCCCCGGATGCTCGAAGCATCCCCGGCCAGGTCCCCGTCTCGCATTTGCCGCCGGCCCTCAGGCTCTGGCGGCGCCCGCTCTCGCGTTCATTCGCTGCAGGGTCCCTGACCTATGTTACGATTCGAAGCAACAGCGCGCCGCCACATTTCGGACGAAATGGTTAACGCTGTCGGTGAACTGAGGAACGAACGTAAATCCAGTGTAAACTCAATCGGTTGAGTAGAATTGCGGCAGCGGCCGCGCGCTTCATGGGGCGCGGGAGCGGGTTGAGGAGGTGACGCCGGCCGTCTAGATCCGCTCCCGGCGGAAGGTCTGGAGGGATGCGGGAAATGGCTTATTGGCTGATGAAATCGGAGCCCGGCAGCTATTCCTGGGACGACCTGCTGCGCGACGGAGCGACCGAATGGGACGGCGTCCGCAATCCCGCCGCCCGGCTCCACCTCAAGGCCATGACGGCAGGCGATCAGGCCTTCTTCTACCATAGCGGCGACGCCCGCGCCGTCGTCGGCATCATGCGCATCGCCCGCGCCGCCCAGCCGGATCCGAAGGACCCGAGCTGGGTCTCGGTCGCCGTCGAACCTTTGCGCCCCCTGCCCCGCCCGGTCACGCTGAAGGAGATCAAGGCCGAGCCCGATCTCGCCGCCATGGAGCTGATCCGTCAGTCCCGCCTGTCGGTCTCGCCGGTGCGCGAGGAAGAATGGGCCGCGATGCTGGCGCTGTCGGAACGGCCGTAGCCCCCGCGCCCCAGGCCGCGCGGCCGCCTGCAAAGGCGACGAAGTTGAGGCTCTCGCTTGGGCCATCGCGTCGCCTTCGTCAGCTTTCGCCCGGCTCCGGGCGCTCGTCGAGCAACGGGCCGAGCGCTTCGGAGACGCGGCGCAACGCCTCGGTCCGCCCCTCTTTCTCGATCCGCTCGGCGAGCCGGTCGAGCCGCCCGAGCCGCGCCATCGCCCCGGAGAGGTCGTCGCGCTGGACATGGCCGACCAGCCGCCCGCGATAGAGGCCCGGGACCAGCACCGTCGCGATCCCGGAGGGCGCCGCGCGCATGTGCTCATAGGTCGCGCCGCGCATGTCGCGCGCGAACTTCGCTGCGGCGTCCCAGGCTCGCGCGAAGCTCTCGCCGCCGGCGCGCCGCCGCAGATCATAGGCCGACTGCCGCGACCGGCCGAGCTTGCGCGCCGCCTCGCCGACCGAGGCGCCGCGGGCGAGATCGAGGACGAAGCGGATCTGCAGCTCGGGCGCCCAGCCGTCGTAGCGCTCCCGCACCGGGACCGGAGCGAAGCGGAGGAAAGCGGGGAGGTCCTCCATCCGCGGCACCGCGGCGCCGCCCGGCGCGGGGGCAGGGCCTGTGGCAGGATCGGCGGTCCCGTCGACGGAGCTCGGGGCAGGCATGGTCGGTCTCCTCGAATCAGAGCGAATCGACCAGCCTATGCCTCCTCAAATGTAGCATCGGAAAGTATTTTGTTCGTGCTTCGTTTCCGCCGGGCCGCCGAGGCGAGGCCGGCGGCGGCGGGCGCCGCTCACCATTCGTTGACGATCATCCGGTGCCAGCGCGCCGTATAGCCCCGCGCCTCCATCTCGGCCCGGCGCAGGGCCGATTCGGCGGTGTCGTGCTCCACCCGCCCGTCCGACCATGTGATCTGCCATTCCGAATAGGTCTGCATGTTGCATTCGGCGTTGGTGCGGCTGGGATGGTCGACCCAGCACACTTCGTAGCGCCGTTCGCGCCGCCCGGTCTGATAGGCGCTGTCGCCGCCTCGCGTGCCGCCGCAGCTCCGGCCGCTGCCGCCCGGATCGGACGGGTCGTGGTCCGAGCAGCCGCCGCTGCCGCCGCGCCCGTTGCCGATCGGGTCCGAGGGGTCGCGGTCGGTGAATCCGGAGCGGCCGGCCCCGCCGCGCCCGTTGCCGATGGGGTCCGAGGGATCGCGGTCGGTGATGCCGGAGCGGTTGCCGCCGCCCCGCCCGCGCCCGATCGGATCGGAAGGATCGCGATCGGTGACCTGAAAGGCGCGCGCTTCGCTTGCGAGGAGAACTCCGCCGCTGGCGACGGCGGAGCCTGCGACGGCGGCGAGGAACGAACGGCGGCTGAGATTGCGCGTCGGCTTCATGGCGGACCCCCTCCTTCACCCCTGGTGAAACAGGCCCGAAGCTACCCGGCCGACGCGGTGCGCCCGCGGGGCACGTGGCCGGCGAATCGCTCGGGCGGAAGCGTACAGGGTTCTCACCAGGACGGCAAAGACATGACCGGGCCTGCGCCGTCGCGGGAGCGCGCGTGATGGCGCGGCGGCGACAGGCGCTCGAGTTGGAGGGGACAGTCACTTTCACGCGCCAATGCCTGCCGCACGAATGCGGCGCGTGAAAGTGACTGTCCCTGAGCTACCAGATGCGCTCCACCCCGAACGCGTCGAACGCTTTCTCGTTCGAGATCAGCGGCACGCGCTCGATCCGCGCCTGGGCGATCAGCAGCCGGTCGAACGGATCCTTGTCCGGGATGTCGAGCGACCCGGCGAGCGAGGCGTGCTCGAACGTGACGGAGAGCGGCGTCCAGTCGAACCCGGAGAGATCGACCTGGCCAGCCCGCATGAAGGGCGCGGCCTGATCGAGCTTGCCGAGTCGATATTTGGTTGCAAGCTCGATCGCGGTGACAGCGCTGATGAGGAGTTCATTCCCGTCCG
>JAXDPC010000155.1:0-4201 GCA_034668525.1 Sphingomonadales bacterium | reverse complement strand
ACCATCGCTGATCCGGTGCTCACATTCGTAGCCGCGCTCAGCAGCCCCGAGCAGGGCCTCGATCCGCCGGAAGCCGTCGCTTCCCGCGGCGAAGCGTCGGACGATCACGTCATAGTCCCGAAAGCCGCCGCCGGGGACGTCGCGCGTCGCGCTGTAGGTGCCGGCGCCGCTGCGGTCGATCCGCCATTCCGATACGAGCTTGCCCCA
The DNA here is from genome assembly GCA_034668525.1 of Sphingomonadales bacterium. Classification (GTDB taxonomy): domain Bacteria; phylum Pseudomonadota; class Alphaproteobacteria; order Sphingomonadales; family Sphingomonadaceae; genus Allosphingosinicella. The sequence goes on along the minus strand of JAXDPC010000155.1, from coordinate 3,994 downwards.
GCTGTTGGTTTGCATCGCGATCGCCGAATGGGTGGTCCGCGTGGCCGCTTCGCGCTGCGCCCCACCGGTTGCGCAGGCCGCGGCCGTCAGCATCGCCAGTGCCGCGAACCCCGCTCTCCAGCCCGTCGGCCTCATGCCCCGTCTCCCCGCGCTTGCCTCGGCGCGAAAGACTGATACCAGCCCGGCACGCAAACGAAAGGAAGTCTATGCGCCCATCGGGACGCGCCCCCGACCAGATGCGGGAGATAATGATGGAGCCGGGCTTCACCCGGCACGCCGAAGGCAGCTGCCTGGTCAGCTTCGGCGACACCAGGGTGCTCTGCACCGCCTCGGTCGAGACCCAGCTTCCGCCTTGGCTGCGCGGCAAGGGCCAGGGCTGGGTCACCGCCGAATATGGCATGCTGCCGCGCGCGACGCACACCAGGGGCCGGCGCGAGGCGGCGGGCGGCAAGCAGTCCGGGCGGACGCAGGAGATCCAGCGGCTGATCGGGCGCAGCCTGCGCGCCGTCGTCGACCTGCAGAAGCTTGGCGAGCGCCAGGTGACGCTCGATTGCGACGTCATCCAGGCCGACGGCGGCACCCGCACCGCGGCCATCTCCGGCGCCTGGGTCGCGCTCCGCATCGCCATCGACAAGGCAATCGCGGCCGGCCAGATCGCCGCGGACCCGATCCGGCGCAAGGTGGCGGCGGTGAGCTGCGGCATCCACCAGGGCGCGGCCGTGCTCGATCTCGATTATGTCGAGGACAGCGCCGCCGGCTGCGACGGCAATTTCGTGCTCACCGACGACGGCAACATCGTCGAGGCGCAGGTCACTGCCGAGGGCGAATGCTATGACGAGGAGGGCCTGCTGCGCCTGCTCCGCCTCGCCCGCATCGGCTGCGCCGAGATCTTCGCCGCCCAGGACAGAGCGACCGGCCGATGAGGAGGCTCGACCACGGCAAGCTGGTCCTCGCCAGCCACAATCAGGGCAAGGTCCGGGAGATCCGCGACCTGCTCGGCCCCTACGGGATCGAGCCGGTCTCCGCCGCCGAGCTCGATCTGCCCGAGCCGGACGAGATCGGGGTCGACTTCATCGAGAATGCCGACCTGAAGGCGCGGCAGGCCGCCGACCTCAGCGGCCTTCCGGCCCTCGCCGACGACAGCGGCCTCTGCGTCGAGGCGCTCGGCGGGCGGCCGGGCATCTTCTCCGCGCGCTGGGCTCATGCCGATTTCTCGGTGCCGCCCGACGGCGATGCCGGCGAGCTCAGCGGCGAGCGCGACTTCGGACGCGCGATGCGGCGCGTGTGGGACGAGCTCGAGGCGCTCGGGCCCGAGGCGTCGCGCAGCGCCTGGTTCGTCTGCGCGCTGGCCCTCGTCTGGCCCGACGGCCAGGCCGAATGGTTCGAGGGCCGGGTCGACGGCACCCTCGTCTGGCCGCCGCGCGGCGACAAAGGCTTCGGCTACGATCCGATGTTCGTCCCGGCCGGGCACGACGTCACCTTCGGCGAGATGGACCCGGAGCTGAAGCACCGGATCAGCCACCGCGCCGACGCTTTCGGCAAGCTGGTGGAGCGGCTGCTGGGGTGATGGTCCTTCGAGACGGGCCTTCGCTGCGCTCAGGCCCTCCTCAGGACGAGCGGGAGAGCAGGTCCGCTCATCCTGAGGAGCCGGTGAGCCTGTCGAACCGGCGTCTCGAAGGACCCTCATTCCCCCTCGCCCTCTACGTCCACTGGCCGTTCTGCGTCTCCAAATGTCCCTATTGCGACTTCAACTCGCACGTCCGCGAGAGCATCGACCAGGACGTCTGGCGCGAGGCCTTGCTCGCCGACCTCGCCCACGAAGCGCGACGGACCCAAGGGCTGCAGCTCACCTCGGTCTTTTTCGGCGGCGGCACCCCGTCGCTGATGCCGCCCGCCACGGTCGCCGCCCTGATCGAGGCGGCGGAGCGGCATTGGGGCTTTTCGAGCGACATCGAGATCACGCTCGAGGCGAACCCGTCCTCGGTCGAGGCGGCGCGTTTCGCGGACCTCGCCGCAGCGGGCGTCAACCGGGTCTCGCTCGGCCTCCAGTCGCTCGACGACCGGGCGCTCCGCTTCCTGGGCCGCGCTCACGACGCCGCGGAAGGCCTCGCCGCCCTGGCGACGGCGCAGCGCCATTTCGCCCGCGTCAGCTTCGACCTCATCTACGCGCTGCCGGAGCAGACCGAAGCGCAATGGCGCGGCGAGCTCGCCCGCGCCCTCTCCTTCGGGACCGGGCACCTCTCGCTCTACCAGCTCACCATCGAGCCAGGCACGCGCTTCGCGGCCCTCGCCGCGAAGGGAGCGCTCCAGGCAAAGGACGCCGACGAAGCGGCGGCGCTCTACGAACTCACCCAGGCGATGACCGAGGCCGCCGGCCTCCCCGCCTACGAGATTTCCAACCATTCCCGGCCCGGCGAGGAGAGCCGCCACAACCTCGCCTACTGGCGCTACGGCGCTTATGCCGGCATCGGGCCCGGCGCCCACGGCCGCCGCGCCGGCGCCTCCACCCGCCGGCACAGTAAGCCCGAGAACTTCCTCTCGGCCCTGGCCCGCAACGGCCACGCCATCGAGGAGGAAGCGCCGGTCCCGCCGGAGGACGCGGCCGTGGAAGCGCTGCTGATGGGCCTGCGCCTGCGCGAGGGCGTGCCGCTCGAACGCGTCGAAGCGGCGCTCGACGGGGCCGCGGTGGACGGGCTCATCGCGCAGGGGCTGCTCGCCGTCGCCGACGGGCGGCTGCGGGCGCGACAGCCCCTCCTGCTGGACGCGATCCTGGCGGAGATCGTCCGCTAGCCGCCGAAGTCCCGCGGCGCGGGCGAGACGGTCGTGGTCCCGGATGCGGTGACCTCCTGAACCTCGAGGGCGCGCTCGGCGACGCCGTCGCGGGCGAAGCGGAAGGCGCCGTCGACGCCCGAAAAGCCGTCCGCCGCGCCGAGGGCCCGGACGGGGAAGCGGCGGCCGAGGCGCCACTGGTCGGCGACCCGGGCGGCGAGCAGCACGGCGTCATAGCCCAGGCTGGCGAGTCGGTACGGGGCCGCCCCATAGCGGGTGCGATAGCGATTCCGCAGGGCGTCGAAATTGCGATTCGAGGGGCCGGCGAACCAGGCGCCGCGAAGCGCGTCCGGGACATTCGCCTCGGCCGTCCACAATTCGGTGCCGAGCACGCGCAGGCGGGGCGAGCCTTGGCGCAGGAGCGGCACGGCCAGCGCGGCCATGCGCGGGCCGTCGGCGATCAGCACCGCGTCGAACGGGCCCTGCAAAACAAGGTCCTCGGCGGCGGCGCGCAGCGTCTCGGGCGTGCGGGCGTAGGACCGGACCGCGACCAGCTGGCCGCCGCCGCGGCGCACCGCCCCCGCGAGCGCGAGGCCGGCGCGGTCGCCGTAGATGCTGGTCGGCAGCAGCGCGCCGAACCGCTCCAGCCCGCGCTCGCGGGCGAAGGCGACCACCCGCTCGATCGACTCGGCCGGATTGAGGCCGAGCACATAGACGCCCTCGCCGGCGACGCTGACGTCGTTGGAGAAAGCGATCACGGGGACATGCGCCCGCGCGGCGAGCGGGGCGACGGCGCGCGCATCCTCGGCGAGGAGCGGTCCGAGGAACAGGCCGTTGCCGTCCGCCAGCGCCTGCTGCACGGCGAGCAGCGGGCCCCGCGCCGTGTCGTAGGCGGTGATGCGGATCCGCTCCGACCCGCTGTCGGCGAGCGCGAGGTTGGCGGCATTGGCGATCGACTGGCCGACCGCGGCGTTGGTGCCGCTGAGCGGCACCAGGATGGCGACGCGGTTGCGGGTCTCGCCCGGCGGCAGCGGCGGGCCGGGCTGGTCGCCCTCGTCCGCCCCGGCGAACCCCTCGTCCGGCAGCGGCGCGGGGCCCTCTGCGCGCGGAATGAGCTGGCAGCCCGCGAGCGCCGCCGAGACGAAGGCGAGCAGCGCGATCCTGGACAGCGACCGGCCGGCTTGCGGGCGGAGCAGGGAGAATGCCATGACGCTGGTCCTCATGA
>JAXDPC010000154.1:0-2723 GCA_034668525.1 Sphingomonadales bacterium | reverse complement strand
GATGGCGCCGCCGCCGAGCAGCGCGCCGCCGCCGACGCGCCCGAGGAAGGAGCGGCGGGTGAGCTTGTGCCTGCGGTCCATCGGGCGCCTCCTCGCGAAGATGGGGCGAGCCTAATCGCCGGCCCCGGGGCGCGCAAGGCGGGGCTTGGGCGCCGCCCCCGAGGCTGGTAGGCGCTTCGACGATGCCGATCGCCCTCATCTGCCTCGATGCCGACGACACGCTGTGGCACAACGAGGCCTTCTTCCGCGGCACCTTCGGCCGCTTCGCCGAGCTGCTCGCCGCTTTCGCGCCCGCCGACGCCCTCCAGCGCCGGCTCGACGAGACCGAGCACCGCAATCTCGGGGCCTATGGCTACGGCGCCAAGGGCTTCATCCTCTCGATGCTGGAGACCGCCGCCGACGTCGCCGGCGAAGCGCTCGATCCGGCGACGGTGCGCGCGATCCTGGCGCTCGGCCGCGACATGCTCGCCCATCCGCTCGAGCCGCTCGACGGCGTCGCCGACGCGCTCCCCGCCCTGGCCGAGCGGGCGCCCCTGGTGCTGGTCACCAAGGGCGACCTCCACCATCAGGAAGCCAAGCTCGCCGCCTCCGGCTTCGGCGCCTGGTTCACCGGCGTCGAGATCGTCTCGAACAAGCGGCCGGAAACCTACGTCCGCATCTTCGAGCGCTACGGCGCCGCGCCCGAGCGCGCGGTGATGGCCGGCAATTCGGTGCGCTCGGACATTCTTCCGGTCCTCGAGGCCGGCGCCTGGGCCGCGCTGATCCCGTTCGAACTGGTCTGGTCCCACGAAGCCGCGGAAGCGCCCGCCGGGCATCCCCGCTACCGCGAGCTCGCCAGCCTCGCCGACCTCGCTCAGTGGGTGGACGAAATAGCCTGAGCTTATCCGTGCGCCGGATCGCTCCTGACCGCGGCGACCTCGTTGCTGCTCGGATCGAGGAACTGGAAGCGGCGGCCGCCGGGGAAGGCGAAGATCGGGCGGACGATGCGGCCGCCGGCGGCTTCCACGGCGGCGAGCGCGGCTTCGAGATCCTCGACCTCGATCACCGGCAGCGGCGCCTTGCTCGCGTCGGCGGGGTCGCCGTTGAGCCCGATATCGGTGTCGCCGGTCGTCGTCGCGGCATAATCGGGTCCGAAGGCGGTCAGCGACCAGCCGAAGGCGGCCTCGTAGAAGGTTTTCGCCGCGCCGATGTCCGAGACGGGAAGCTCGAAATAATTCAATCTTGCCATGAGAGAGGCTCCGCATTGCCCCCTCCCCCTCGAGGGGGGAGGGTTAGGGTGGGGGTGGACTATGGGACCAGTACTGAGTCGATCATCCTGGCGATCCCGTCAGGATTCCCGAGCACGTCGTTGTTCCAGAAGCGCAGGACACGATAGCCCTCGGCTTCGATGATTCGCGTCCGATCTCGGTCGGAGGCATCGCCATGCTGACCGCCATCCACTTCGATGATGAGCTTGGCCTTGTGGCTCGCGAAATCGGCCACATGCCGGCCCGATCGGAACCTGCTTGCGAAAATGCCAGTCGGGAAACGCAGCCCTCAATAGGCGCAGCATCGCCATTTCGGCCTTTGTCATCCTCTTCCTGAGGCTTCTCGCTCGGGCGGCCGAACCGACGGCGGGTCTGTAATGAGTCATGAGACCTTTCCTCCGACTCCACCCCCACCCCAACCCTCCCCCCTCGAGGGGGAGGGGGTAGGGGACCCGCTCTATCGACCGCCACTCTCCACCCTGCGCTTATCGGGCCTTCAGGCGGCGAGTGACCCTCCAGCCCCCCCTCAATAGCGCCGCAGCAGTCCCGCGAGCCGTCCCTGGACCTGGACCTGGTCGGGCCGGTAGCGCTGGGCGTCGTAGCGGCGGTTGGCGGGGTCGAGGCGGACCATCGAGCCTTCGCGGCGGAAGGTCTTGAGCGTCGCTTCCTCATTGTCGACGAGGGCGACCACGATCTCGCCGTCACGGGCGGTGTCGGTCTTGCGGATCAGCGCGAAATCGCCGTCGAGGATGCCCTCGTCGACCATCGAATCGCCCGCCACCTGCAGCGCATAATGCTCGCCCGGGCCGAGCAGGGCCGCGGGGACCGGCAGCATGTCGGTCCCCTGCAGCGCCTCGATCGGCGTTCCCGCGGCGATCCGGCCGTGCAGCGGGATCTCGACCACGTCGTTCGAATTGGCGGCGGCGGGCGGCGCGCCGCGCGAGCCGCCGGCGCCCTTGCTGTCGGGCATCTTCGTGATCTCGAGCGCGCGCGCCCGGTTCGGCAGCCGGCGGATGAAGCCGCGCTCCTCGAGGGCGGAGATCAGCCGGTGGACCCCGCTCTTCGACTTGAGGTCGAGCGCGTCCTTCATCTCCTCGAACGAAGGCGAAACGCCGCCCTCGGCGAGGCGCGCGTTGATGTAGGTGAGGAGCTCATGTTGCTTGCGGGTGAGCATGTTCGGGTCCCCCATTGGAACGTTAAGGGAACGCGTAGGCAACGCTGCGGAACATGTCAAGCGCCGTCGTGCGGCCCGAACAGACCGGCGTTGAGCAGGGCCCAGATCACCGCGGTGAGCGCGTCCGATGCGGCCCAGGCGGCGACCGGCCACGCCTCCGCCGGCGTCCCGGTCCGGCGCGGCGAAGGGGACAGTTACTTTCACGCGACGGCGGCTGGACTGCGGGCGCGACGGCTTGAAAGTAACTGTCCCCGGTTCCCGGTCCAGCGCGGCGAAGGGGACAGTTACTTTCACGCGACGGC
>JAXDPC010000153.1:0-6532 GCA_034668525.1 Sphingomonadales bacterium | reverse complement strand
TGCGGTAGGTGCGCGAGATCTCGACCCGCGTCCCCTCGGTGGTCGAGAGGCCCGTCACGACCCACTGACCGCCTTCCAATTGTTGCAGCTGGCCCGGTCCCGAGACGATGCGGGCGGAGGATTCGCTGGCGGGTCCCCAGCCCGTCTGGTCGCTATACAGGCCGAGGCTCTGCGACGTGACCGACCCGACGCCCTGAAGCGTCAGCCCGAAGGCCAAAGTGCGATTGGCCTCGACCCAGCTGGATTGAAAAAACGCCGCGTAACTGCTTGCGGACTGGACCGTATATTTGGTTGCGGCGGCGCCGTTGATCGTCGCCGCCTCCTTCGCGACGTTGATCGAGCCCCAGACCGCCAGCGGCGACGCGACGTTGCCGGAAGCGAAATCGAAACGGGTGGTTCGCCCGAGCCCGTCGGTGACCTCGGTATAGTCGGGACCGTAGGCGATGGTGGTGGTGCTCGTCGTGCCGGCGGCGATCGTCTCCGTGAGAGTCTCTACCAGGCCGTAGCTACCGTAAGTGATCGAGAGCAGCGAGCCGTCGCTCTGCGCGATCGACTGAACGCGCTTGGACGTACCGTCATAGGCATAGGTGGTCACGTAGACCTTGCCGTCCGCTACCGAACCGTCGTTCGGGCTGAGGTCGACCGTAACGGTCGTCAGGCGGTTCGACGCGTCGTAGCCGTAGCGAGTCCGGGTCAGCGTCGCCGCGGCGCCGGTTTGAAGATCGGTATAGCCGGTGACGATCTGGCTGATCTTGTCGCCCGACCAGACGTAGTCGATGTAGCCCCCGTCCGCGGTGGCGAGGCGGGTGAGGTTGGCGCCGGTATAAGTGAAGGTGAGCGCGTTGCCGTCGTCGTCGGTCTGCTGACTGATCCGCCAGATCGTGCCGTAGCCGGTGGTGTAGGCGGTATAGGTTTCGCGGAGGCGGCTGTCGCCGTCGGTCCAGGTCCAGACGCCGCTCGCGGAAGTGAGCGTATCGTGAGCGCCGGCGCCGTCCGTCGCGACATAAGCTGCCTTGGCTGCATCCCAGCCGTAAAGGATGTCCGAGCCGTCGCCCGACACCCGGCGGACCGTGCTCCCGGGGGTGTTGAGCGTCCCGGAAAGACCATAGACTCGGCGGTCGGTGCTTTGCCGCCAGTTGTCGCCATTGTCGTCCGAGAGATCCCCAAGGCTGTTGTAGGTGCGCGACACCGCAGCGTCCGGACCGCGACCGACCAGGAACTCGTCCTGCTGCCGGATCACCAGATTGCCCGTGGCCGCGTTCAGGAAGACCTGGTCGCTGCCGCGCCCCAGCGACGAGCTTCCCAGCAGGCCTGCGCTGCCGAGGACGCTCCCCGACCCGCGCTCGAACCCCACACCCGCCCCGGTGAAAATCGCAACCATCGCCCGCTCCCGAACCCCTGGAGCGGTGGCAACTTCGCCCCGCTCCGATCGATTAATCGGGAGCAAGCCGGAAATGTTTAGCGGAATTTTTTGCTCCCGCTGGACAGCCGCGTCTTGGCCCGGAATCGGCCCCGGCCCCGAGCAACCCATTGGGAGGCACACCCCGCCGGCTCGCGATCGAGGCATGCTTGCTGGATTCGCGCAGGCGGAAAAAGCTGTGGAAATCCATCAATATACGCTTGCAGCACCGTCGTTAACCCTACAACGTCGCAGCCACGCTGAGCCTTGTCGCCGGCGATTCTTCAAACAGCCGGGGGGCGTGTGATGGGGGCGGGACGGGCGCTCGACTTTCTCAATGAGATGCTCTGGAACAGCCTGTTCGTGGCGGGACCGATACTTATCGCCACACTGCTCGTCGGGATCATCGTGAGCGTTTTCCAGGTTACGACGCAGATCCAGGAAATGACCTTGAGCTACGTGCCCAAGATCCTGGTCGCCGCTTTCCTGATGATCGCTATCGGCCCGTGGATGATGGGGCGCGTGACGCATTTTGCGACCGGCCTTTACCGGCTCATCCCTACCCTAGCCTCCTGAGCGCGGCGGAACGCCTGTGAACGACCTCACCGACCAGGCGCTGGCGACGCTTCTCCTGAGCCTCAGGATCGCGCCGACATTGGGATTCGCGCCGCCCTTCACGCTGGTGCCTACGCCTGCGATGCTTCGGCTGCTGCTCGGAGTCGCGCTCGCCGCATGGCTGGTGGCGGCCTTCCCCGACCAGACTTGGCGCGCGGCGCGCGGCGAGAGCCTGATCGTCGTGGGCGCTACCGAGCTCTTCCTGGGTATCTCGCTGGCGCTGGCCCTTCAGCTCGCCTTCGCCGCCCTGCTGACCGTTGGGCGCACGATCGACATCCAGGCCGGCTTTGGCCTGGCGGCCCTGGTCGATCCGGCAACCCGGGCGCAGATGCCTCTGGTCGGCACACTCTTCGCTTATGCCGCGGCGGCGATCTTCTTCGCTACCGACGGGCCGGCCAATCTCGTCGCGATCTGGGCCGCATCGGTCGACCAGGTTCCGCTCGGCGGCGCCGGTCTCGGCGACCGGCTCGGCATCATGACGCGCTACGTCTCGACGATATTCGGGATGGCGTTCGGAGCGGCCGGACTGCTGATGCTCGTCCTCTTCGTGATCGATCTGGCGATCGCCTTCATGTCGCGGACGCTGCCGCAGATGAACGTGCTGGTCCTGGGCTTCCAGGTGAAGACGTTGGCGGTGCTCGCCGTCCTGCCGATCGCGATCGCCATCGCGATTAGCTCGTTCCTGGCTATGCTGCGCTACGCGCTCGAGACCACGGCGCTCCTGACATGAGCGATGCAGGCGAGGAGCAGAACAAGAGCGAGGAGGCCACCCCCTTCAAGCTGCGCCGCGCCCGCGAGAAAGGGCAGGTCGCGCGCGGGTTCGATCTCGGTTTCTTCGGCGTTCTCGTTGGCCTCGCCGCATTCCTTCTCATTTCGGGAAAGGATATGGCGGAAGGCCTGGCACGAGCGATGCGCGGTGCGATTATCACCGCCGGAAGCAGCGGACAGGGCCCCGAATATGCCTCGTCGCTGGCCGGGGCGCTGGCGTGGCCGATGCTCTATCCGGTGATGGGCGCGGCGGGCACGATCCTCGCTCTCGTCCTGCTGCTCGAGGTCGTGCAGCTGCGCGGCATCGTCTTCACCACGCACCCCCTGAAGCCGGACTTCAGCCGAATCAACCCTGCCAAGGGATTGAAGCGCCTGTTCTCGATGAGGATGGTGAAGGAGGCGGCGAAGAACGTCCTGAAGCTCGGCGCCTATGCGACGGTGACCTGGTTCGTGATCCTTTCCCTCCTTTCGGATCCGGGGCGGACCGGGACCGACGCCTGGTCGCTTGCGGCTGCGATGGAACGCAGTGCGATGCGGCTGCTTTTCCTGTTCATCCTGCTCGCTCTCTTCTTCGCGGCGCTCGATCAGCTTATCGTCCGGCGCCAGCATCAAAAGCAGATGCGTATGAGCCGGCGCGAGCTTACCCGCGAGGCGCGGGAGCGCGAGGGCGAGCCGCGGCTGAAGCAAAAGCGAAAGCAGCTCCACGCCGAGTTCGCGAACGAACGGCGCGGCCTGGGCGGCATAGCGGGATCCGACCTCCTCGTCGTCAATCCGCAGCATTTCGCGGTCGCCCTTGCCTACGATCCGGCGACGATGGGGGCGCCGACGGTCAAGGCCAAGGCCCGCAACCAGTTCGCGCTGGCGATGAAGGACGAAGCGTTCCGGCTCGGTATCCCGATGTTCGAGGATCGCCCGCTCGCCCGCGGCCTCTACGATCATTGCGACAAGGGCGCCGAGATCGACGCGCGTCACTACCGCGCCGTTGCCGACCTCTACACGCGCCTCGCCGGCGCACGCTCACCAGCCACGGGGACTCTCGATGCTTGCTAAGATCGCAGACCGAAATCGAGACCTGACGCTGGTCGCCGGAATGATCGCGATCCTGGTGATCCTGTTCGCGCCGATCCCGCCGGCATTGCTCGATCTTGCCATCATCGGCAACTTCGGCCTTGGCCTCACCATCCTGCTCCTCACATTCTATGTGACCCGGCCGGTGGAATTCTCCACATTCCCGTCGCTGCTCCTGGTCGCGACGCTGTTCCGCCTGTCGCTCAACGTCGCCGCGACGCGCTTGATCCTGACGGGCGCCGACGCCGGCGACGTGATCGGTTCGATCGGCACCTTCGCCGTGCAGGGCAATTTCGTCGTTGGGCTTGTCGTCTTCGCCATCCTCGTGACGGTGCAGTTCATCGTTGTCACCTCGGGCGCGCAACGCGTGTCCGAAGTCGCCGCCCGTTTCACGCTCGACTCGATGCCAGGCCAGCAAATGAGCATCGACGCGGACCTCAACATGGGGATGATCGACCAGAAGGAGGCCATCCGCCGGCGCGAGGACCTGTCGCGCGAGGCGAGCTTCTACGGCGCGATGGACGGCGCCAGCAAGTTCGTGAAGGGCGATGCCGTCGCTGGCGTGATCATCCTGCTGATCAACATCATCGGCGGCTGGATCATCGGCGTGGTGCAGATGGGGATGGGCTGGAGCGAGGCGCTCGCGCACTTCACCCTGCTTACCATCGGCGACGGGATCGCCACCCAGCTGCCGGCCCTCATCATCTCGGTCGCGACGGGCATCATCGTGACCCGGTCGGCCGCCGACAAGGAGCTCAGCAGCGAGGTCTTCCGCCAACTCGCCTCCGTGCCGCGCATTCCGCTGATCGTCGCGGCCGTGCTCTTCGCCCTGCTCCTGCTTCCCGGCATGCCCAAATGGCCGATCGTCCTCATTATCGGCCTCTCGGTCTACGGCTGGCACCGGGCCCGCCGTGCGGCGGCGGCGGCGGCGGCGACGTCCGAACCTGCCGAGGAAACGGAAAAGTCCGCATCCGCCGCTGTCCAGACCCTCGAAATCAGGCTCGGCGCCGACCTCGGGGAGGCTTGGAAGAGCGAAGGGGCCGCGATCAGCGATCGGATCGCCGCGCTCCGCCGAAGCGGCGAGCAGGATCGCGGCATTGCCTTTCCTGCCGTGCGCATCGGGGATGGCAGCGGTCTGGCGCCGCTCGAATATGAGATCAGGATGTTCGGCGCACGCTTCGGCGTCGGCGAGATTCATCCGGATCGCATGCTGGCGATCGGTGCCGACGCCACCAAGCTCAACGGGATCGAAACCCGGGACCCGGCCTTCGGCCTCCCCGCCTCCTGGATCGAGCCCGCCGAGGGTGAAGAAGCCCGCCGGGCGGGGCTGAAGGTCATCGACCCCGTCACCGTGCTGATCACGCATTTCGCCGACATCGTACAGAGCGAGATGGCGACGCTGGTCACCCGCTCGACGGTGGTGCAGATGCTCGAGCGGGTGCGCGAGCGCCAGCCGGGGCTCGTCGAGGAGCTGGTGCCCAACGGGCTCAGCGTTTCAGACATCCAGCGCGTGCTCCAGAACCTGCTCTCCGAGGACGTCTCGATCGCCAATCTCGATCTCATCCTCGAACATCTCGTCGACCTGTCGCGCACGCAGAAGGACGCCGGCGAGCTGACCGAGCTGGTCCGTCAACGCCTCAGCTACTCGATTTGCCACCAGTTGCGCGGCAAGCACCACGACCTTGCCGTGCTGAGCCTCGATCCGCGCCTCGAGAACCAGATCGCGACCAATCTCGGCCAGCCGGGGGTGGCGGGATCGCTGATCGTGGAGCCTCGAGTCGCCGAGCAGCTCATCCGCCGGCTTTCCTCGCAGGCGGACGGAATGTACCGCGACGGCCGCGCGCCGGTGCTCCTGTGCGGCGGCGAGATCAGGCGCCACTTGAAGAGCTTCACCCGCCGGAGCATCCCAAAGCTCTCGGTCCTGTCGATCAACGAGATCCCGATGCGGATCAACCTTAGGTCTTGGGACGTGGTCAAGGTCGAGGCATGACGAAGGAGCAGGACTTGCACAGCCGAACGAACAGCCGCCTCGCCCTCCTGATGACGCTGCTCGAAAGCGATCCGGACAACCGCGTGCTCCTCTTCGATGCGGCCGGCGCGGCGTTGGCCGACGGGCAAGGAGCGGAAGCGATCGCCTTGCTCGACCGGGCCGCGGGCGGGGGGCCCCTCGCCCCTGCCGAGACAAACCTGCGCGGCCTCGCCGAAATGCAGCTCGGCCGGTTCGATCGCGCCGCCGCCGCCTTCGAGAGCCTGCGCGGCGGGGAAGGCGGCGCGGATCCGACTCTGCGCAGCAACCTCGCCTGGGCAAAGGCGATGGCAAAGGACCAGGAGGGCGCGCTCGACTTGCTCGACGACGAGACGGCCCGCGTCCGGCCCGAAGCGGCGATGCTGCGGGTGCAGCTGCTCCATGACCGCGGCCACTTCGACGAGGCCGCGGCGTTGGCGCGCGATTATGTCGAGCTGCACCCCGATCATCGCGGGCTGCTCGCGGCGGTCTCCGTGCTGGCTCTCGACGTCGAGGACCGGACGCTCGCCGCACGCTGCGCGGCCGGCGCCGGCGACCATCCCGACGCCTTGGCCACTCTGGGGACGCTCGCTCTGGGCGACGACCGCGGGGCCGAGGCCTGGGACCTGTTCGATGGCGCCATCCGCGGGAACGAGGGCGTGCCGCGCGCCTGGATC
>JAXDPC010000152.1:0-7110 GCA_034668525.1 Sphingomonadales bacterium | reverse complement strand
GATAGTTGATCTTCTGCGTAAAGTCGGTGAGGCCGAGGTCGGACTCGTTGAACAGCTCGAAGCCGACGAGCCCGTTCAGCGGCAGGTTGGAGCCCGCGATCGCCAGACGCACCGCGTCCGAGTCGCTCTCGCCTACGAGGATCGTCGTCCCGCCGTCGCCGAGTTGGTATGAGATGCCGCGCCGGTCGAGCTCGGCGACGATGGTGGATGCGTCGGCGGGCCGCAGCTGGCTGTAGAGCGGCACGTAATGCGTCCTCAGGAAGAACACCCAACAGAGCGCCAGGATGGCCGCGACGCAAGCGACCATGACGAGGACGAGGCGCAGCTGGCGCCGGTCGACGGTCTTGGGAGTGTCGGACATGGTCGGGCCCTACAGCTGCATGTTCATGAGCTCGCGGTAGCTCTCGACGAGCCGCCCGCGGACCTGCATCGCAAGCTCGACGGCCATGCGCGCCTCCTCGAGCGCGAAGGTGACCTGATGGAGCGGCACCGAATCGTCGAGGGCGAACTGGCGCACCAGAGCGTTCGCCTCCGCGACCTTGGTATCGACCTGGCGCATCCCTGCCGTGAGCAGCTCGGCGAAGCCGGTGCCGGATGCGGTGCCGGGGACCGGGGCCGCGGCGCCGCCGACATTGGTGATCGCGGGCGCACCGAGGGCGGGCCCGATCGCGCCGATCGCTTCGATCCCGGTCACGACTGGTGGCCCAGCTGCATCGCCCGAGCATACATCTGGTGGGCGATGTTGATCGCGGTGAGGTTCGCCTCATAGGCGCGGGCCGTCCTGATCAGGAGCGTCATCTCGCCGGCATGGTCGATCGCGGGATAGGTGACGAAGCCCTCCGTATCGGCATGCGGATGCGCCGGCTCGTAGACGCGGCGGGCATTGCCCTGCACCGTCTCGACCCCCCTGACCGTGACGCCGCCGGGAAGGCCGCCCGCGACGAGGCCCGCAAAGCCGGTTCGTGGACCCGAGACGAGCCGCAACGGTCGGAAGGGCTCGCCGCTCGCGGTCCGGCTCGTGTTGATGTTGGCGAGATTGCCCGCGACCACCTGGAGCCGCTGCCATTCCACGTCGAGCGCCGATCGGCTGATCTCAGTCGCTTGCATCACTGGCCTCCTCTGATGACGGTGCGGGAGATCTGCATCTGCCTCCCGAGCAGTTCGATCAGCGCGGCGTAGCGATTGGCCGTCTCGGCCGCGCTCGCGAGCTCGAGGTCGAGCCGCATCTCGCTGCCGAAGGCCGGCACCGGCTGGTGCTCGATCCGCGGTGTCACCGCGCGCACGGCGTCCGGCCCCTCGCGGGCGGCGGCGCGGAGCGACTCTTCGAAGGTCACCCGGACGGGCCGGTAACCTGGCGAATTGGCGTTGGCGATATTCTCGGCGAGGGCCGCATAACGCGCCGACAACCCGTCAAGCGCACGGTGAATAACGAGCGATGAAGGCGGCTCCACGGCTGGGACTCCTATTGGACGACGATTTCGGCGTGCAGCGCGCCTGCAGCCTTCACCGCCTGCAGGATGCTGATCACGCGGCGGGTGCCGACGCGGGCCTGGCTCAGGCCCTGGACGAGATCGGCGACGGTGGTGTTCGGAAAACGCAGCACCGCGTCCCCGCGTCCCTCCTCCACGTCCAGACGGGTGTTGGTGACGACGAGGCTGCGGACGTCAGCGGCGAAGCCCGAGACGAAGCCCGGCTGCGAGGCCTGATTATCCGCCGTGACGGTGACGCGTATGTCGCCCTGCGAGATGACGACGCTTGAGATCATCACGTCGCCGCCGGCGACCACCGTCCCGGTCCGCTCATTGATCACGATCCGGGGTGCGCGGCTCGGCTCCACCGTCAGCCCCTCGAGCTCCGCGATGAAGGCCGCGAAGCGGGCCGGGTCGCCGACGTAGCGGATGCGCACCTCGTCGGCATTGCGGACCCACGCCGTCTGCGGTCCGAAGCGGCCGTTGACCGCCTCCGCGACACGCTGGGCGGTCGCATAGCCGGGTTCGCTCAGCAGAAAGCCGATCTCGCCGTTCGCCTGCAATATCTGGGCGTCGACGGGCGTCTCGACCGTCGCGCCCCCCTGCAGCACGGCACTGGTCGGGTAGTTGCGCTGGTCCCGGTTGAGATCGGCCTCGAAGCTGTGGCCGCCGGTGAGGATCGATCCCTGGGCAAGCGCATAGGTGCGCTGGTCGGGGCCGAGCAGCGGCGTCATCAGCAAGGTGCCGCCGGCGAGGCTTCGCGCATCGCCGATCGAGGAGACGGTGGCGTCGATCCGGTCGCCCACATTCGCCGAAGCGGGAAGCCGCGCCACCACGATCACCACGGCGACGTTGCGGCTGCTGATCTCGTCTTCGGTGACCGAGGTCCCGAGCCGGCTCAGCACGTTGCGGAGCGCCTGGCGGGTAACGACGTTGCGCCGCGTGTCCCCTGAGCCGGCGAGACCGGTGACGAGGCCGTAACCGATCAAGGCGTTCTCGCGCCAGCCGTCGAACCGGCCGACGCCGGTCAGCGGCACGCGCGCCCGCGCGTCCGACGGCGCGGCGATCAGAACGGCAAGGAGCATGGCCGCTGCGGCGATCGGATTGAGCGTGCGCATCAACTGAGGCCGAGCAGGCGGAAGATGCGGGTGACGAGTCCGGGCCGCGCGCTGCGCGAGACGAAGCCTCGGCCGTCATAGTCGATCTCGGCGTCGGCGATCCGCGAAGACAGGACGATATTATCGCTGCTGATATCGGCCTGGCGTATGCGGCCGCGCAGACCGATACGCGTGCGTTCGCGGTTGATGTAGAGCCACTGATCGCCGGCGACCACAAAATCGCCATTCGCGAGCACCTCTTCGACCGTTACGGTAATCCGCGCCACGACCCGGTCGCTGCGCCGGACTTCTCCGCGACCGGTAAAGCCGCCGCCGAAGCTGATATCGGCTTCCTCGCCGATCGGGCCGGCATGGATGCGCCCGCCGACATCGGTAGCCCTACGCGTACTGGACTGGGTGCTGTTCACGGCTTCCGCAGTCTCGAAGATGACCACGGTCACGGCATCGCCCACCGCGGCGGCGCGACGGTCCGCGCTCATTGCCGGCCAACCGCCGTTGCGGTACAGATTCTCGCACGTGGCCGCGCTGGGCAGAACCAATGCGATCGCCACGCAGGACGCTCGAAGGGCGAGTTGCCGGCTCATCGCCCCTGCCCCTCGGTCTCGTCTAGCGGGACCGCAAAGACGGCGCCATCGCGATCCCGGACGAAGAGCCGTCGTCCCCGCGCACCGGGCTGAAGCGCGACCACCGGCCGCGAGATCCGCACCGGCCCGACCGCCGAGACCAGAGTCAGCTCGTCACCGGAAGCGACATCCGCCTGCGCCGGAAGCGCGACCCGGCCGAGATAGGTCCCCGCTTCGATCGGCCGCGCCGCCCGTACCGATCCGTCGGTGCGGTCGAAGCGGAGATCCGCCGCTCGCCGTTCGGCTTCGCACGGTGCCGGCGCGAGATCGGCTCGCGCAACGACGGCGCCGGCCGCCAACGGTCCGGCGGCCGCGAAGCAGACGCTTTCGCCCCTGTCCATGACGGCGCGGCGGATCAGGACCTGTCCTTCACCGCCCGTCACCGCCGGCATGATCGGGCCGAAGCGACGGCGCACCAGTTCCGCCAAGGCGGCGCGCGTGGTGACGAAGCGGCTGCGCCCCGAAGGGAGGGCCGCGACCGCCCGCGCCCGGTCAGGCGAAGCAGACAGCGCCGCGAACCCGTCGATCGCGGCGAGATCGCCGAGGCGTATCTCGGCCCGGTCGACCTCGATCGTCTCCAGCGGCCTGGGCGCTGAAGCCGCGGAAGCCGCGGCGGCGAGGAGGAGGATCGCGATCACGCCCCTATCTCCTGAGGCCGTTGGCGATCGCCATGAGCTGATCGGCCGCCTGCACGATCTGGGCGTTGGCGGCATAAGCGCGCTGGACCATCAACAGCTGCACCATCTCCGAGCTGAGCTCCACGTTCGAGCCCTCGATCGCGCCCTGGACGAGCGTCCCGCTGCCGTCCTCGCCGGGGCGCGCCTCGGTCAACCGCGACGGGTCCTCGACTCGATAGACGCCGCCGTCGAGCCGTTCGACCGCGGACTCGTCGGACAGCCTGACGAGCATGATCTGCCCGATCTCGATCGGCTCGCCGCCCTCCGCGCCGAGGGCCCGGACGACGCCGTCGGCTCCGATAGCGATCGAGCTCGCGTCGGCGGGCACCGTGATGGCCGCCTTGAGGGGCAAGCCAGCAGCGCTTTGCAGGGCTCCGTCCTCGCCCACGCGCAATGTACCGCCACGCCACAGCAGAGTCTGGCCGCCGGGCCCCATCAGCTCAACGAAGCCGTCGCCCTCGATGGCGAAGTCGAGCGGCCGGCCCGTGCGCTGAATGCTGCCCGGCTCGTTGATCGAGAAAATCGTGTCCGAACGGACGCCGGCCGTGGTGACGATGCTCTCGCCGAGGTCAGCCGCCAGCGGCGTTCCGTCGGAGCGCGTGGCCAGAACTTCGGAGAAGCGGATGGTGGAGCGGCGGAAACCGGCCGTATTCACGTTGGTGATATTGTTGGCAAGGACTTCGAGCGCGCGCTGCTGCGCGTTGAGCCCGACGGCGCCGATCTGGAAGGCCCCGTTCATCGTGCCACCTGCCCGAAGGCAGTGATCGCGCGGCCGAGCAGATCGTCGTAGAGCGTGACCAAGCGGGCCCCGCTCTCCGCCTGGCGGAGCGCCGCCGTCATCGCCGCCATCTCGTCGCCTAGCGAGACGTTTGACGCCTCGACATGCCCCTGGCGTAAATTAGGCTCCGCGACCTCTTCGATCCCCTCCGCCGGGATGCGGAACAGCGAGCCGCCGATGGCGTCGACGGAGCGTGCATCCGCCGGCGCCGCGAGCGCAATCCGCGCTACGGGGCTGCCTCCGCTCAGCACCGTTCCGTCGCGCAGGATCTCGACCTCGCTGCTATCGAGCACAAGGTCGCCGCCCCCTGCTTGCTGAAGGATTTGGCCCTGCTGCGTCAGAATCCTTCCGTCGTCGGCTCGCCGAAACTGGCCGTCGCGGGTGAAGACGGTGCGATCGCCGTCGCGGAGTTGGAAGAATCCCTCACCGCTGATCGCCAGGTCGAGCGGATTCCCGGTCTCAGTCATTCGGCCCTGTGCCAAATCGGCTCTATGATTCAAGACAGGGCTCATTCCCGGAGCAGGTCCGCCCTCTCCCCCGCCCAGCACTTCGGCGAAGCTGATCTGCCGTTTGAAACCGGGAGTCGCGATGTTGGCGACATTGTTCGCCAGCGTCTCGATTCGCCTCTCGGCGCCGCTCATGATGAGCAGAGCCGAGTCGATAATTCCTGTCATTGATCCCCCCCCTGTCATCTCAAAATGGGGCAGGTTTGGAGTGTAAGGCAAGCCCATGATCCAAAAATATTTTTTGCAGCTCAAGCAGATAGCTGTGGATCACTGACTTGACTCACGCTTGCCTGCCGAGTCGCGCCGGCCCGGCTGTCGTGGCGGCGAGGGCATTTCGCGACAGGTCTGGGCGGCGGCGGCGGACGCCCGCGAAAGGGCCTTGGATGCCGGTGGGCGAATTGGCGAGGTGAGCGTCCACTGGCGCCGGCTTGTTGAGGCGGGTCTAGTGTCAGTTCCCTCCCCTCTTCACCGCACCGGTTCGCCAAAAATCGATTCTCTTGCCGTCCGGTCAGGTCGCGAGGGGGCCGACACGTTCCGCAGACAGCGCCTGGCGGTCTCCTCTCCACGAGAACAGGCAGGGCACTTGCCGCTTCTGCCCAACGTTTCAAGGCATCCGCGGTACGCAGCCCCACATACGGCCGGCGACTTCTTGCCGTTTTCAGCACCGAGAACGAGGCCGTGGAACCACTCTCTGGACGCCGGGCACCGCCTTGTTGCCGATCAGCTCGGCGGCAAGCTCGATGGCTGCGTGGAGCAGACACGCTGCTTCTGCGAGCTCGCGGCCCACGCGTGCTCCTCCGCTCACGCGCCGCCTGACTGGTCGAAACCTCTCATGCTCTGGATTGGCCGCGGCGGACTCAACTGCATTGCGCAGGCGGACGACGCGCTCGAGCTCGCGGTGCAGGCGCTCGGCCGCTTCCGCGGAAATCGGGCCTTTCGCCTACGATCCTCGTAGCGGCGGCGAGCCACCGGGCCGTTCTCGCCCATCATTCAGGCCTCCGGGCACGCCCCCTTGCAGGGAGACTCATGATGCCCATCCACGTCCGCGATCACATCCGCCGCCATCTTGCCGAGGAAGATGATGGAGGCCAGCGCGATTACCATAAAAAGCCACCAGAAGCGGTTTCGCTTTCGGTTGTATCCCTTATCTTGGTGGTCTGATGCGAGTGCGTCGTCTCTGGACTGAGCCGAAATGGTGGCCATTGCTATTATGGAGCCGGTTAGCGCCAAAGCGCCCCACATAAACGGAACGACTTGCGGAGCCACGGGCTCTAATCCATGATATAATATGCTGCCTAGGTAGTAGGGCAGCAGTATGCCGATGAGGGCGATCTCGCCAAAGTCCTGGATCTTCTTGATCTTGCTATCTTCGTCCTTGATCCTCTTTGTGACTGTTCCAATCTCAGACGTGAGTGATTGAATCTCACAGTTGACCGTAGCCATTTTCAGATTGGCATTCTTACGGTGCAGCTCGGACATGCCGGCCCAGATAGTGTCCATACGCCGGTGAAGCAGGTCGATGTAGCTGAAGAGGCCGTTCATGCGACGGGAGACGAATTCCTTGTAGAGCTGAAACCCCTCTATCCGCCTGACCCGAAACACATCTGCGCCGGTCAGGAAACGCTCAATATAGTGCCGGCTTCGTTCCAACCGTGCGGTGATGTCGAGGGGGAACATTTTGTTGATGCGGGCAAGCTGTCCCTCTGCGTCAGCTATGGCGGACGCCGGCTTGGCCATTCTGGCATCATATTCAATCCGCTCGCGGGAATCGGTCGGAGGTGCGCACGAAACCGTGGCCAACGCTTCCCGGAGCGCGTCATCGGCGCTTTCGATCAGCGTCGCAATCTCCTCGGCGATCTCCCCCGCCTCGATCAGATCGCCGATCCGTACAATGGCAGCCAAGCGGAGAGTGGCGACATTGTGCATTCGATTGACGAGA
>JAXDPC010000151.1:0-2719 GCA_034668525.1 Sphingomonadales bacterium | reverse complement strand
CGCCGCTTGCGCCCGTCGAGGGTGACGAGCAGCTGCAGCCCCTGCGCCTCCTTCGACATGGCCTGGAGCTGGGCCTGCAGCGCCTCGGCCGGACGGTCGGCGGTGAAGCGCTCGAGATGGATCGCCTCGCGGCCGACTCCGCGGGCGAGCAGGGCCTCCTCGGCGGCGTCCATCATCGGCCCGGGTCCGCAGATGAAGAAAGCGGCCGCGTCGTCCGGCTCGACCAGATGGGTCAGCACCTCGTCGCACTTGGCGCGGTCGAGCATGCCGTTGAACAATTCGATATCCTCCATCTCCTCGGCGAGGAAATGGTGGACCTCGAGCCGGCCCATGAACCGGTTCTTGAGCCTGGCCAGCTCCTCGAGGAAGATCACCGACTGGCTGTCGCGATTGCCGTAGACCAGGGTGAAACGGCTCTCCGGCTCCTCGATCAACGCCGTCTTCAGGAGCGACATGACGGGGGTGATCCCCGATCCGCCGGCGAATCCGACATAATGGTTGGAGGCCGCGGCGTCGAAATCCCAGGTGAAGCTGCCGTGCGGCGGCATCACGTCGATCGCATCGCCGGGTTTCAGATTGTCGTTGGCCCAGTTGGAGAAGAGCCCGCCGGCGATCCGCTTGACCGTGACCTTGAGCTCCCCGTCCTCGGGCGCGACGCAGAGCGAGTAATTGCGCCGCACCTCTTCCCCGCCGATGTCGGCCTTCAGGGTGAGGTGCTGGCCGGGCTTGAAGCGGAAGGTCTCGGCGAGCTCGGGCGGCACCTTGAACCGGATCGACTTCGCCTCTGCGGTCTCGTCGACCAGCTCGGCGATCGTGAGACGATGGAAGGAGACGCTCATCCGCCGCTCAATGGCATTTGAACAGATCGAACGGCTCGGCGCAGGCCCGGCAGCGCCACAGCGCCTTGCACGGGGTCGATCCAAATCGGCTGATCTCCTGGGTGTCCGCCGAGCCGCATTGCGGGCAATGCGGCGCAAGCTGCCCGGCGGCCATCGGCGGGGCGATGCCGTAAGCGTGGAGCTTCGCGCGGCCTTCCGGCGTGATCCAGTCGGTGGTCCAGGGGGGTGACAGCGTCGTTTCGATCCGGACCTGGCGATAGCCGGCGGCGTCGAGCGCATCGCGGATGTCGCGCTCGATCACCTGGGTGGCGGGGCAGCCGGTGTAGGTCGGCGTGATCGTCACGCGGTCCGGTTCGACGGAGCGGACGATGCCGAGATCGACGACGGAGAGGGCGGGGATTTCGGGATCGGGGACGTGAAGGAGGACTTCCCAGATTCCGTTCGCGTCGAGTGAAGTCGAGACGCCCTGCCGAGCGAAGCCGAGGCCTTCATCGGCTCCCGGCCCTCGGCTGCGCTCGGGAGCGGTCCTCGACTTCGCTCGGACCGATCGGGCCTCCTGCTCCGCAACGGAAGCCCCCCTCACCACACCGCGTCCGGATAGGTGCGCGGCAGGAACTGCATCGCGCAGAGGAGATGGCCGAGATGCTCGCTATGATGCCCGCGCCGCCCCCCGAGGATCGGGCGCTGGTCCGCCGGCGGCTCCAGCGTCGCTTCGGCGAGGACGGCGCGGATCGCGCGGTCGTAATCCTCGCGGAACAGGGTCGCGTCCGTGCCGATCCCGCGCGCCGCCATCTCCGACGCGGTGCGGTCCATCTCGAACAGCTCGGGCACGAAGCGCCAGTTCCAGGCCAGCCCCTCCTCGACCCGCCGCCGGCTCTCCTCGGTGCCGTCGCCGAGCCGGACCACCCATTCGGCGGCGAGCTCCTGATGGTAGGTGACCTCCTTGACCGCCTTGGCGGCGATCGCCGCGACCGTCTCGTCGCGCGAGCCGGCGAGCCGGTCGAACAGCATCTTCTGCCAGGTCGAGAAGAGCAATTGCCGCGCCATCGTCCGGGCGAAGTCGCCGTTCGGCTGCTCGACCAGCAGGCAGTTGCGGAAATCGAGCACGTCGCGATGGAAGGCGAGCGCGTCGCCGTCGCGGCCCTCCCCTTCCACGTCGCCTGCGTAGTTCAGGAACAGGGTCGCCTGGCCGATCAGGTCGAGCGCGAAATTGGCGAGGCTGAGGTCGACCTCGACCGAAGGCGCATGGCCGCACCATTCGCCGAGCCGCTGGCCGAGGATCAGGCTGTCGTCGCCGAGGCGCAGAAGGAAGTCGAACAGGGCCGAGCGATGCGCGTCCTCGGTCGGCGCATCGAACGCGCCGGCGCCACCGGCAAGCGCCGCGGCATCGTCGATCGGCGGCAGCGAGGCCATCAGTTCCTCCCCACGATGAAATCGTGGGGAGGGGGACCACCCGCAGGGTGGTGGAGGGGTAGAAGGCTCGGCCTGCGCCAATTACCCCTCCACCATGCTTCGCATGGTCCCCCTCCCCATCTGCGATGGGGAGGAACTTGGTCCCTTCCCCTCATATGTGCTTCACGTCGTCCGGGATGTCGTAGAAGGTCGGGTGGCGGTAGACCTTGTCGGCGGCCGGATCGAACATCTGGGCGTCGTCGGACGGGTCCGAGGCGACGATCTGCGCGGAGGGCACCACCCAGAGGCTCACGCCCTCCATCCGCCGCGTATAGGTGTCGCGAGCATGGCGCAGGGCGATCTCCGGGTCGGGTGCGTGCACGGAGCCGACATGCCGGTGCGACAGCCCGCCCTTCGAGCGGACGAACACCTCCCAGAGCGGCCAGTCCCTGCTCATGGGACGAATGCCGTCATTGCGAGGAGCGTAG
>JAXDPC010000150.1:0-8601 GCA_034668525.1 Sphingomonadales bacterium | reverse complement strand
AGTTACGAGGGGAAGGAGGGGACAGTTACTAGTAACTGTCCCCAAGGGAAGGAGGGGACAGTTACTAGTAACTGTCCCCAAAGAGCTCACAGCACGTATTTCGAAAGGTCGGTGTTGCGGGCGACCTCGGCGAGCTGGCTTTCGACATAGGGGCCGTCGATCACGATCGAGTCGCCGCGCCGTTCCTCGGCGTCGAAGCTGACGTCCTCGAGCAGCTTCTCCATCACCGTCTGCAGCCGCCGGGCGCCGATATTCTCGACCTGGCCGTTCACTTCGGCGGCGATCCGGGCGATGGCGCGGATGCCGTCGTCGGTGAAGCGGACCGTGACCCCTTCGGTCGCGATCAGCGCGCTGTACTGCTCGGTGAGGCTGGCTTGGGTGGCCGAGAGGATGCGCACGAAATCCTCCTCGCTCAGCGCCTTGAGCTCGACCCGGATCGGCAGCCGCCCCTGCAGCTCCGGGAGCAGGTCCGACGGCTTGGAGATGTGGAAGGCGCCCGAGGCGATGAAGAGGATGTGATCGGTCTTCATCGGGCCGTATTTGGTCGCGACCGTCGTCCCCTCGATCAGCGGCAGCAGGTCGCGCTGGACGCCTTCGCGGCTGACCGAGCCGCCGCGCACGTCGCTGACCGCGATCTTGTCGATCTCGTCGAGGAAGACGATGCCGTTCGCCTCGGCGTCGGCGAGGGCGGTGCGGTTGACGTCGTCGCTGTCGAGGCGCTTGTCGGCTTCTTCCTCGACCAGCCGCGCCCACGCCTCCTTGACCTTGAGCCGCCGCTTCTTCCTTGGCTGCTGGCCGAACGCCTTGCCCATCATGTCGGAGAGGTTGATCATGCCGACCTGGCCGCCCATGCCGGGGATCTCGAACGGCGCCGCCGGCGCGTCGTTCAGTTCGAGCTCGACCTCGGCCTCGTCGAGATGGCCTTCGCCGAAGCGCCGGCGGAAGCTCTCGCGGGTCGCCTCGCTCGCCCCCTTGCCGGTGAGGCCGTCGAGCAGCCGGTCCATCGCCGCCTGCTCGGCCGGCTCCTTGACCGCGGCGCGCCGGCGCTCCTTCTCCAGCCGCACCGCCTCCTCGACGAGGTCGCGGGCGATCTGCTCGACGTCGCGGCCGACATAGCCGACCTCGGTGAACTTGGTCGCCTCGACCTTGACGAAGGGGGCGTCGGCGAGCTTCGCCAGCCGCCGGCTGATCTCGGTCTTGCCGCAGCCGGTCGGGCCGATCATGAGGATGTTCTTCGGCGTGACCTCGTCGCGCAGGTCGTCGGGCAGCCGCTGCCGCCGCCACCTATTCCTGAGCGCGACCGCGACCGCGCGCTTGGCGTCGTTCTGGCCGACGATATGCGCGTCGAGGGCGGCGACCACCGCCTTGGGAGTGAGACTGTCGTTCATTCGGATGCCCTGATTGCTCTCGCCGCTAGATGAGGCGGCGACGGGCGGAATCAAGCGCGACGCTTGCGGCGGGGCGCCGCGGAGCCCAGGGTGCGGCGCATAGCCCGGAGGAGACAAATGGACGATCGCCAGCAGGTCCGTTCGCTCGTGCCGATGGCCTATGTCGCCGACGTGGCGCGCGCCGCCGCTTTCTACGCGAAGCTCGGCTTTGCCGAGCAGGGCAGCTTCATACCCGACGGCGAAAGCGCGGCAACCTGGGTCTCGCTGGTCTCGGGCAACGCGCAGCTGATGCTGTCGCGCGCTACTGCGCCCGTCGTCCCGGACGAGCAGGCGGTCCTGTTCTACGTCTATTGTCCGGACGTGACGGCGATGCACGCCCAGCTCGCGGCCGACGGCCTCGATCCGGGCCCGATCGCCAAGCCCTTCTACAATCCCCACGGCGAGTTCCGCCTCGTCGACCCGGACGGCTATGTCGTGATGGTGACGCACCTCTGACGGAAGGCGTCAGGCGGGCGCGGTGCAGCGGAAGCCAGCGAAGAGCCGCCGGTGGCTATCGAGGATGCGCGCGATCGCTTCGGGCTGCGGGGTGGCGTCCCACTGGTCGAGCTCGAAGGTGCCGCCGAGGAGGATGCCGTCGGCGCGGGGGAACATGTAGCCGGCCTCGCCGACGAAGGCGTAGCGCACTTCCGGCTGCGGCAGCAGCACGGCGAGCTGGCCGCGCGCGGGCTGGAGCTGCGCGTCGCCGAACAGGGCGCGGGCGCCGAGGCCGGTGCAGTTGAACAGCAGCCGCTCGGGGAGCGCCGCCAGGTCGGCCGGCGTCGCGAAGCTGCGGACGACGATGCGGCCGCCGGCGAGCTGGACGTCGCGGATCGTCTGGCGGAGGAACCGCCCGGTCTCCACATAGAGCGTGTCGAAACGGTAGAGGCTCGGCACCGGGAAGGGGTGCTCCTCCGGCCGGAGCATGCGGTTGATCGGCGGGAAGCCGGGAACGAGCGGCGGCTCCGGCTCCGCGCCTTCGCTGTAGGTGGGCAGCCAGCGTATGCCGTAATCGTCGCCGACCATGATCTGGAAGCGGCGCCAGCTGTAATCGGCGGCGCGGCGGAACTGATCGAGCCATTCCGGCGTGACCGCGCTGCGGCGATAATGGCCGAACGGGTGCCACTGGCCGCCGGCGACGTTGGACGTCGTATGGGGCGGAAGCGCGGCGGCGTAGATGGTGACCGGGAAGCCGGCTTCCTGGACGAGCCGGGCGGTGGTGAGGCCCATCACCCCGGCGCCGATCACGCCGACCGGGCCGCTGTGGCCGGGCAGGCCGAGCTCGGTGGCGAGCTTCGAGCTGCCCCAGCTCAAGGTGATGCCGGCGCCGCCATGGCCGTAATTGTGGACCAGGCTTTTGCCTTCGAGCGGCTCCGCCCGGACCACGAAGCCGCCGGCGCGGAACGGCCGCAGGCCGGCGACGGTGCGGATCACCCGCTCCGGCGCGACGTCGACCGGGGGCAGGCAGCCGATCCGGTCCGGCCGGGAGCGCGCGGTGGTCGCGCAGCCGGGCAGGAGCAGGCCGCCGGCGGCGAGCGCGCCGGAGGTGAGCAGGCGGCGGCGGTCAACGGAGAGGTTCAGCACCTCATGAGCCTAGCGCACCGCGCCGCGCCCGCCACGCCGAAAAAGATCATCCCCTTCCATCCCGCAGGATTGGGCATGGCGACAAACGAGCTTAGCTACGGCCAGCCGATATTTTTCTTTTCCTTTCGCGGCCGCGGGCGCGCGCTAGAAAGGCGCGGGAGGCTCCGCGCATGATCCGGCCCTATCTGCCGCTGAACGGCCTGCGCGCTTTCGAGGCGGCGGCGCGCCATTCCAGCTTCACCAAGGCGGCGATCGAATTGTGCGTGACGCCGGCCGCGCTCGGGCACCAGGTGAAGGCGCTGGAGGAAAGGCTCGGCGTGCCCCTGTTCCGCCGCCTGCCGCGCGGGCTGGCGCTGACCGACGAAGGCCAGGCTTTGCTGCCCGTGCTGAAGGAATCGTTCGACCGGATGGCGGCCTTGCTCGCCCGCTTCGACGACGGCCGCGACCGGGAGATGCTCTCGGTCGGCGCGGTCGGCACTTTCGCGGTCGGGTGGCTGCTGCCGCGCCTCGAGCAGTTCGAAGCGGCCCACCCCTTCGTCGACCTGCGGCTCAGCACCAACAACAACCGCGTCGACATCGCCGAGGAGGGACTCGATTTCGCGATCCGCTTCGGCGACGGCGCCTGGCACGGCACCGAGGCGCGGCTGCTGATCGAGACGCCGCTGACGCCGCTCTGCGTGCCCGCGATCGCATCCCGGCTGCGCGAGCCTGCCGACCTCTATGGTGAGACCCTGCTGCGCTCCTATCGGGTCGAGTGGCCGGCCTGGTTCGAAGCGGCGGGGGTCCCGCCGCCGCCGCGGCTGACGGGGCCGGTGTTCGATTCGGCCGCAGTGGCGGTGGCAGCGGCGATCGCCGGCCGCGGCGTCGCGCTGGCGCCGGCGGCGATGTTCGGCGACGCCGTGGCGGAGGGACGGCTCGCGCGGCCGTTCCAGGCGGAGATCGCTGCCGGCGGCTATTGGCTGACCCGCTTGAAGTCGCGCCCGCCGACGCCGGCGATGCGCGCGTTCGAGAGCTGGGTGATGGAGTCGGCGAGCGAAGTTCCTCCCCAGCCCTAGCTGGGGAGGGGAACCACCCGAAGGGTGGTGGAGGGGTAATTGGCTCGGCCTCGCCAGTTACCCCTCCACCATGCTTCGCATGGTCCCCCTCCCCACCACTTCGCGGCGGGGAGGAACCTAGGCCGCGCCTCCGATCGTCTCGACGGTGGGGTTGGCGTTGGCGCCGCAGTTCCTCCCCAACGTGAGATGGGGAGGGGGACCACCCGCAGGGTGGGGGAGGGGTAAAAGGCTCGGCCTCGCCAGTTACCCCTCCACCATGCTCCGCATGGTCCCCCTCCCCATGCTGCGCATGGGGAGGAACTCAGGCGGCGCCCTCGATCGTCTCCACGGTGAGGTTGGCGTTGGTGTAGACGCAGATGTCGGCGGCGATCTGGAGGCCCTTGCGGGCGATGGTCTCGGCGTCCTCCTCATAATCGAAGAGCGCGGTGGCGGCGGCGAGGGCGAAATTGCCGCCGGAGCCGATCGCGGCGACGCCGTTGGCGGGCTCGAGCACGTCGCCGTTGCCGGTGAGGATGAGCGTCACCTGCCGGTCGGCGACGATCATCATCGCTTCCAGGTTTCGCAAATATTTGTCGGTGCGCCAGTCCTTGGCGAGCTCGACGGCGGCACGCATCAGCGCGCCGTGATGCTGCTCCAGCTTGCGCTCCAGCCGCTCGAACAAGGTGAAGGCGTCGGCGGTCGCGCCGGCGAAGCCCCCGATCACCGAGCCGTCCCCGAGGCGGCGAACCTTCCTCGCATTGGGCTTGATCACCGTGTGCTGCAGCGACACCTGGCCGTCGCCGGCGATCACCGCCTTATTGTTCTTGCGCACCGCGAGGATCGTGGTGCCGTGCCAGCTTTCCATTTCCGTGAAGCTCCCGCTCGTCTCTCGGCCCTCATGTGGGGGAGGGGGCGGCGGCGCGCAATCGCCTTGCCTTCGCACCTTCTTGGGCTAGGCTCCGCGCGTCCGAAGGGGAGAGGCAGCGATGAAGCACCGCAGGTTCCGCACGATGATCCTGGCGCTGGCCGGGACCGCGCTCGGCGCCGAGGCGACGGCGGATTCGATGCGGGCGGAGATCCCCGGCCTCGAACCCTGGTGCTTCGAGCCTCCCGCGGCGGGCGGCGGCCAGGCGGATTCGCGGCCGGTGCTGATGGCAGGGCTCGGCACGTCGGAGATCGTGCCCGACACCGGAAATGCCGAGGCGCGGCGCTGGTTCGACCAGGGCGTGCGGCTGATCTGGGCGTTCGACGAGGTCGAGGCGGTGCGCGCCTTCCGCGAGGCGCAGCGGCTCGATCCGGCCTGCGCGATGTGCTTCTGGGGCGAAGCCTGGGCGCGCGGCCCGACGATCAATCTGCGGCCGCGCACCGAGGAGCTGGCCCAGGCCCGGGCGGCCGCGCAGCGGGCGGTCTCGCTGTCGAACCGGCTCGGGGAGCGCGAGCGCCGGCTGCTCCGCGCGATGCGCGAGCGCACCGGCGACAAGGCGTTCGACAACGACCGCTACGCCGGGATCATGGAGCGGCTGGCCGAGCGCTATCCGCGGGACGACGCGATCGCGGTGATCGCGGCCGACGCGCGGATGGTCGCCTCCTCCGGCCTGGCCGCGGGGTCCAACCCGCAGAAGCTGCTCGAGCGGGTGCTGGCGCGCAATCCCGACCATACGGGGGCGATCCACATGTACATCCACCTCACCGACTGGATCGACCGCCAGGACCTCGCCGAGCGGCCCGCGGAGCGGCTCGGCCGGATCGCGCCGGCGGCGAGCCACCTCGTCCACATGCCCTCGCACACTTTCTACGGCGTCGGCCGCTACCGCGACGCCGCCGCCGTCAACGTCCAGGCGATCGCCGCCGACCGCGCCTTCGTCGAGCGGGCGCGGCCCCCCGCCTCCGACTATCGGACCGGGCTGCTCGCCCACGATATGCATTTCGCGATCAACAGCGCGCTGATGCACGGCGACGGCGGCACGGCGCTTTCGGTGGCCGAGCAGTTCCGCGCCGGCTATCTCGACGGCCCGGCCGACCAGCGGGTGCGCGCCATCGGCAGCGCCTATTGGTACGCGCAGGGGCTGCACGGCGAGCCGCGGGCGGTGCTCGGGATCGCCGAGCCGGGCGAGGGGCAGGCGCTGTTCCGGGCGATGCGGCACTATGCGCGCGGCGAGGCGCTGGCGCGGCGGGGCGACGCGGCGGCGGTGCGGGGCGAAGCGCAGGCGATCGCCGCCATTCTCGCCGGGCCGTCGGCCGCGCAGATCGGCGGCCGCGGGGGGACGGCGCTGGCCGAGATCGCCCAGCGGGTGCTCCAAGGCCGGGCGGCGATGCTCGCCGGCGACCACAGCGCCGCCGAGGCCGCCTATCGCGCCGCGATGGAGAAGCAGGCCGGGGCGGGTTTCGGCTCCGATCCGCCGCTCTGGTGGTATTCCGTCCGGCGCAGCCTCGCCGCGGCCCTGCTCGCCGCCGGCAATGCCGCCGACGCGCGCGAGCAGCTGGTGGCTTCGCTGGAGCATTGGCCGAACGACGCGCTCGCCCTCTATGCGCTGTCGCAGGCGGAGCGGGCGCTCGGCAATGCGGCCGCTGCCGACGAGGCGCTGCGCCGCGCCCGCGCCGGCTGGGCCGGCAACCTCGACCTGCCGCTGGCGCGGATCTGAGCGGAAGACGATGGTCGGAGCGACTGGATTCGAACCAGCGACCCCCACACCCCCAGTGTGATGCGCTACCAGGCTGCGCTACGCTCCGACCAGGGGGCCCATCTAGGCGCCCGCTCCTAGCCGCGCAAGCTCACTCGCCGAGCAGGGTCCCGGCGAACTCGGCGCGGTACATGCGGACGCTCATCGCCTCGACCTTGGACTGGCCGACCGCCCCCATCAGCTCGGCCATGTGCGGCGTCGCCATATGGGCGTCGATCGCCGCCTGGTCGGACCAGCGCTCGCTGATCAGGAGCAGGTTCGCATCGGAGACGTCGATCCCGTAATGATAATGCTCGCAGCCCGTTTCGGCGCGGGTGGCGGCGATGTTCGCCTCGAGCGCCGGCTTCAGCCGCTCGATCTCGCCCGCCCCGAACCGAACTTCCCCGTTGACGATGATCATCGCTTCCTCCCCTGTCCGGACCTGCCGCGCCCTTGCCTTGGCAACGGCCCGTCACCATGATAGTCGCGCCACCGCTTCAGGGCGAGCGTCCGCGCGCGCCGTTCCCACATCAGGCAGACGATATGTTCGAATCCCCAGCCTTTGCCGCGACGACCGGCGGCGCCGCCGGCAGCGGCGCGACCGTGATGTTCTTCGGCCAGTTCCTGCTCATCGGCCTGATCTTCTACTTCCTCCTGATCCGGCCGCAGCAGCGCCGCGTGAAGCAGCACCGCGAGATGATCGGCGCGGTCAAGCGCAACGACGTCGCCGTCACCAGCGGCGGCCTGATAGGCAAGGTGACCAAGGTCGACGAGGAGGAGGTCGAGCTCGAGGTCGCGGCCAACGTCCGCGTCCGGGTGCTGCGGGGCATGCTCCAGGACGTCCGCCCGCACGGCCAGAAGCCGGCGAACGACTGACATGCTGCATTTTCCCCGCTGGAAGGTCTGGGGCGTCGTCCTCCTCTGCCTGGTCGGCGTGCTGATGGCGGTGCCGAGCTTCGTCCCGCCGCAATATCTGGCCAATGCGCCCGGCTTCGTGCGCAACACCCATATCAATCTCGGCCTCGACCTCGCCGGCGGCAGCCAGCTGCTGCTCGAGGCGCAGACCGGCGACGTCGCCCGCCAGCGGGTCGAGGCGATGGAAGACACGATGCGCTCCGAGATGCGGCGCAGCTCCATCCAGATTTCCGAGGTCTCGACCGCGAACAACCAGCTGAGCTTCGTGATCCGCGATCCGGCCAAGGTCGCCGAAGCGACCCGCAAGGTGCGCGAGCAGATCCAGCCCGGCGCGTTCGGCGGCACCCAGGAATGGGAGATGGAGGCGAACGGGCCGCGGATCGTGCTGCGGCCGACCGACGCCGGCCTGCGCCAGGCGATCGACCAGGCGATGGACAACGCCCGCACCGTCATCGACCGGCGCATCAACGCGCTCGGCACGCTGGAGCCGACCATCATTCGCCAGGGCGCGAACCGCATCCTCGTCCAGGTGCCGGGCCTCCAGGACCCGGAAGCGCTGAAGCAGCTGATCGGCCGCACCGCCCGGCTCGAGTTCAAGATGGTCGACCACGACGCGACCCAGGAGCAGGTCCAGTCCGGCCGGCCGCCGGTCGGAAGCCAGATCCTGCCCACGTCCGAGGGCGGCCGCATCGCCGTCTATCGCCGCGCGCTGATCGTCGGCGAGATGATCGCCGACGCGCGCCAGTCCTACGACCAGCAGGACGGCACGCCCAACGTCACGCTGTCGTTCGACAATACCGGCAGCCGCCGCTTCGCGCGGGCGACGCAGGAGAATGTCGGCAAGTCGTTCGCGATCATCCTCGACGGCGTCGTCCTCTCCAACCCGGTGATTCGCGAACCGATCCTCGGCGGCACGGCGACGATCTCGGGCGGCAATTTCACCGTCCAGACCGCCAACGAGCTGGCCATCTCGCTGCGCTCGGG
>JAXDPC010000149.1:0-5717 GCA_034668525.1 Sphingomonadales bacterium | reverse complement strand
GGCATCTGCCGGCTGTCGTTCGACGAGGACGAGGCTGCGCTGCGCCGCCGCTTCCCAAGGGCCGAGATCGCGCATGGCGGGACGCAGATGTCCGGCCTGGTCGCCCGGGCGGTGGCCGCGGTGAACGCCCCGGCAAAGCCCCACGACCTTCCGCTCGACGTGCGCGGCACCGCTTTCCAGGAGGCGGTGTGGCGCGAGCTGTCGCGCATCCCCGCCGGAGAGACTCGCACCTACGCCCAGATCGCGGCGGCGGTCGGGCGGCCCGGAGCGGTGCGCGCCGCCGGCTCCGCGAACGGCGCCAACAACGTCGCTATCCTCATCCCCTGCCACCGCGTCGTCCGCACCGGCGGCGCCCTCGGCGGCTACGCCTACGGCCTCGAGCGCAAGGCCAAGCTGCTGGAGCGGGAGCGGGCGCCGGCTCAGCCGGAGCAGTCGTAGACCAGCCGCTCGTTGGGAAGCTGCGGGAGGATCCGGCGGATCTGCTCCTGGCCTTCGCTGAGGGCGGCGATGCGGGGCTGGTCGCCCGTGCACTGATCGAGCTCGATGCGCTGGCGCAGCGCGCGCGCCCGCGCCATCGGCTCGGCCCCGAGCAGGTAGCGGGTGACGACATATTGGCGGCTGCCCGGGCGGACCTCGAGCACCGACACCGCCTGCTCGCCGCTGGGCACCAGGATCCGCCGCCAGCTCTCCCCGTCGCGGGCATATTGGGTGCGGCCGTTGACGCACCCGCCTTCGGCCCATTCGAGGTCGACCGCCGGCGCCGTCGAGACCGTGATCCGGCTGCGGTCGGGCACCAGGCGGCAGGAATGGCGGCCGGCGAACGCATCCGCGCGGTCGGGCGGCGTCGCGGTCTCGTTCCCGGCCGCCTCGGCCTCGGCGAGGCTCGGCCGCGTGATGAAGAGGGCCGCCGCGATCAGGATGAGCAGGAGGCCGACGCCGCCGAGGACATAGGCCTGGCGGAGGCGGTCCTTGTGGAGCATGACCAAAGCTCCGCCGAGCGCGGCGGCCGCCAGCACGATCAGCAGCAGCGCGAGGGCGACGCGATTCTCGCGTATCTCCTGGATCCGGGCGCGGGCATGCTCGATCTGCCGTTGACGCGCGCGCTCGCGCGCCTGCTCGGCGGCGGCGGCCTCGCGCTCCTCCGCCTCGGTGCGCTGCCGGTCCTGCGCGAGCCGCTCCTCCATGCTGACGCATTCGCTCGAGACGGCGCTGAACGCCTGGCCCGAGGCTCTGAGGAAGGCCGCGACCTCGCGGATCGCGATGGCGAAGCCGAACGGGGAATCGCCCTCGTCGCCGCGGGTGATGAAGGTGTTGACCCCGATCACCCGGCCGCACTGGTCGAGCAGAGGCCCGCCCGAATTGCCGCGGGCGATGTTGGCCGTGTGCAGCAGGGCGGCAATGCCGTTGATCGCGCGCTCGTTCGAATAATTGCCCATCGACCGGGTCGGCGGCAGCGGCGTGATATAATCGTCGGCCGACTGGGCGGTGGCGAGATCGACATTGCCCGGATAGCCCAGGGCGGCGACGGTCGCCCCGTCGGAAAGCGGGCCGAGATAGAGCGGGATCGGCGGCAGCCGGCCCTGCTCTATTTCGAGCAGGGCAAGGTCGTGCTGCGCGTCGACGCGGACGTTGCGGGCGCCGGAGGTGCGGCTCCCCTCCGAAGGGACGATGCCGATCACCACGTCCTTGGGATATTGGACGGCGAGGGCGACGACATGGGCGTTGGTGACGATCCGGTTCGGCGCCACCGCGAAGCCGCTGCCGTGGCCGAAGCCGACCACCTGGCCGTCCTCGACCGCGACGACGACGACGCGCACGACGCTGCGGCTCGCCGCCGAAATATCGTCGGCCCGCGCCGGCGCGGCGAAGGCGACGAGAGCCATCAGCGGCAACAGGACTCGGGCGAGGACGGTCCGGACCATGACGCGTATCTAGGTTCCCGGTCGCGGCACTGGCAAGCGGCCGCGAAGCCGTGCAAGGAGGCGCTGAGCAAAGGGGGGATCGAAATGGACGACGAGGTGACGGAGGCCGGCGGGGCGCGGCCCTCGGCGATGCGGCGGATACTCGACTATCCGCTGGTGCAGATGCTGGCCGCGATCGTGATCTTCCTGGCCGCCATGTTCGCGGCGAGCCAGGTGGTCGGCGCGATCGACGTGCCGAACCTCTCGCCGCTGGTGCTGGCCGAAGCGGCGATCGTCTGCGCCGTCGCCGTCGCGGCCTATTGGCTGATCTGCCGCTTCGTCGAGCGCGCGCCGATGCGCGATTTCGCCGGCAAGGGCTGGGCGCCGGAGCTGCTGGCAGGGCTCGCCGGCGGCGCGCTGCTCTTCGCCGCGGTGGTCGGCGCCGCGGCCGCGCTCGGCGTCTATCGCATCGAAGGCCAGGGCAATCCGGCGACCATATGGGTGTCGCTCGCCTTCCTCGCTCTGATCCCCGGCTTCACCGAAGAGATTTTCTTCCGCGGCATCCTGTTTCGGTTCATCGAGCGCGCAGGCGGGAGCGGAATCGCTCTGGCCGCGACCTCTTTGCTCTTCGGGCTGGCGCACATCTTCAACCCGAATGCGACCCTCTTCTCCTCGCTGGCGATCGCGCTGGAGGCGGGGGTCCTGCTCGGCGCGGTGTACATGCTGACCCGGCGGCTGTGGGCGGTGGTCGGGGCCCATGCCGCCTGGAACTTCGCCCAGGGCTGGATCTTCGGCGTGCCGGTCTCCGGCGGCGAGGCGAACGGCCTGATCCGCTCGTCGCGCACCGGCCCCGAGCTGCTCACCGGCGGCGACTTCGGGCTCGAAGCTTCCGTGATCGCCCTCGTCATCGCCACCGCGGTGGGGATTGCCGTGCTCCTCGTCGCGATCCGCTGGGGCCGCTGGGTGCCGCTCCGGGCTCAGAGGAAGGAATAGGGGTCGACGTCGACGGCGACGCGGACGCCGCGCGGCCAGTCGAGCTTGCCGAGCCAGTCCCGGATCACGTCCTGGACGTCGAGGCTGCGCGCGGCATGGACGAGCAGGCGCTGGCGGTGGCGGCCGCGAAGCATGGCGAGCGGCGCGGGTGCCGGGCCGAACACCGCCATATTCTCGATCCGCGGCGCGGCGCGGCCGATCGCCTGTGCGGTGGCGGTCGCCTCATGGAGGTCCTCCGCGGAGACGATGATGCCGGCGAGACGGCCGAAGGGCGGCATCGCGGCCTCGCGCCGGGCGTCGGTCTCGGCGGCGTAGAAGCCGTCGGCGTCGCCGCGGATCAATGCGTCGATCACCGGCGCCGAGGGCTCATGGGTCTGGATGAGGACGCGGCCCGGCTTGTCGCCGCGGCCGGCGCGGCCGGAGACCTGCATGATCTGCTGGAAGGTGCGTTCGGCCGCGCGCAGGTCGCCGCCCGACAGGCCGAGGTCCGCATCGACCACGCCGACCAGGGTCAGGTTCGGGAAATGATAGCCTTTGGTGACGAGCTGGGTGCCGATGACGATGTCGATCTCGCCATCCTCCATCCGGCCGACGAACTCGGCCGCCTTG
Organism: Sphingomonadales bacterium; assembly: GCA_034668525.1. Lineage (GTDB taxonomy): Bacteria > Pseudomonadota > Alphaproteobacteria > Sphingomonadales > Sphingomonadaceae > Allosphingosinicella. The sequence continues at coordinate 2,214 of JAXDPC010000149.1, read as the reverse complement.
GCGGGCGACCAGATCGTATCCGAAGTCACGATCGCGGTTCGCGCGGCGGGGAGCAAAGCGTGGACCTCGTCGGCGATGCGCTCGACACCCGGGCCGCAGGGGACGAGGCTGTCTTCCTCATGGCATTCGGGGCAGGCGCGCGGCGGCGGCATGATATGTCCGCAATGGTGGCAGGCGAGCCGCGCGGTCAGCCGGTGCTCGACCATCCAGGCCGTGCAGTTCGGGCACTGGAACCGGTGGCCGCAATGGCGGCAGAGGGTGAGCGGCGCGTAGCCGCGGCGATTGAGGAACAGCAGGGACTGCTCGCCGCGCTCGAGATTCTCCTCTAGCTCTTTCAGCAGCGACGGCGCCAGCCAGCGGCCGCGCGGCGGCGGCTCCTCGATCAGGTTCACCGCGCACAGGTCGGGAAGCTCGGCGGCGCCGTAGCGGCCGGACAGGCGGACCTCCTTGTAGACGCCGATCTCGGCCATGTGCCGCGTCTCGATCGCCGGAGTAGCCGAGGCGAGGATGACCGGAACGGATTCGAACTTTGCGCGCATCACGGCGACGTCGCGGGCGTGATACTGGACTCCGTCCTCCTGCTTGAAGCTCGCTTCGTGCGCCTCGTCGACGACGATCAGCCCGAGCCTGCGATAGGGGAGGAACAAGGCCGAGCGGGCACCGACGACGACGCGGGCGTCGCCGGTCGCGATCGCCCGCCAAGCGCGGCGCCGCTGCGACTGCCTGAGGCCCGAATGCCAGGCGACCGGCTCGCAGCCGAAGCGGGCCGAGAAGCGTTTCAGGAACGGTTCGGTGAGCGCGATCTCCGGCAGCAGCACCAGCACCTGCCGCCCCTGCCGCACCGCCTCCGCCACCCCCTCGAAATAGACTTCGGTCTTCCCGGACCCGGTCACGCCGTCGAGCAGATAGGGCGCGAACGCCGCGGTCCGCACGGCACGCACGAATTCCTCCGCTGCCCGGGCCTGCGCGGGTTCCAGAGCGGGCGGCGCGTGCTCCGGGTCCGGCTCCGGGAAGGGATCGTCGACCGCGACCTCCACGGCTTCGACGGCACCGGCCTTGACCAGGCCGCGGATCACGCCGTCCGATACTGCCGCGGCGAGCGCCAGCTCGCGCACCAGCCCCTGCCGCCCCTCGATCCGCTCCAGCGCCTGGGCACGCTGGGCGGTGAGCCGCTCGGGGACGAAGCCGGTGGCGCGATATTCGGTGACGCTGCGCGCGCCGTCGAGCGCGCTCGCCGAAGCGAGCGCCATGCGCAGCACCGCGGCGAGCGGGGCGAGATAATAATCCGCGGTCCATTCGATCAGGCGCCGCAGCGGTTCCGCGAGGGGCGGCAGCTCGTAGATATGGAGAAGGGGGCGGAGGCGCTTTTCCTCGACCTCCTCGGCGGGAAGGCGGTTCTGGTCCCAGACCACGCCGGTCACCTGCCGCGGTCCCAGAGGCGCGAGCACGATCGAGCCCGGCTCGACATGCGCGCCCTCGGGCACGCGATAGTCGAGCGGGCCGAGGGCGGCGTTGAGCAGGATGACGCGGACGCGGTTCATGCGGGCCTAGATCGAACCCGGCGCCGCCAAAGGCAACCGGGTCAGCGCGGGGGGCGGAGCGCGACGACGTCGAGGTCGCGCCATTCGCGCACCGTCTCCGCCCGCCGGCCGCCGGCGATGATGCGGAAGACCGCGCCGGTCGGGTCGTGGATGCGGTGGCCGCGGCGCACCAGCCAGATGGTCGCCTGGTCCGGGACCCGGCGCGCCGCGCGCCAGCGCGCCGCCGCCTCCGGCGTCAGCGTGACGACGCCCGGAGAGCCGGTCTGGCGGACGCCTTCGGCTTCCAGCGCCGGATAGGGGGCAGGCACGGCGACGATGCTCGCATCGGGGCCGAGCGCAGCCCGGAGGGGGAGCTGGAAATGGTTGGGATAAGCCCAGACCTCGTCGCCGGGGCGCATCCCCGCGCGGATCGTCTCCGCCACCTCGTCCCAGGGTTCGTAGGGCGGGCGGGCGAGAGCTTCGCCCAGATTGACACCGAAGACGAGGGCGAGCGCGGCTGCGGCGGCGGCGAAAGCGCGCCGATCCAGCGTCGCTAGGCCGAACGCGGCGGCGAGATAGGCCGGCGCCAGCAGTCCGATAAGCGTCCGCGGCAGGAAGATCGGCGTCCCCAGCGCCGAGACCAGAGCGGCCGCGAGCGGCGGCAGGAACATCAGGAGGAAAAAGCCGATCGCGA
>JAXDPC010000148.1:0-5907 GCA_034668525.1 Sphingomonadales bacterium | reverse complement strand
CGAGATTGGCGGTCGAGGTCAGGGTCTGGCGGAGGCGCAGCATCTGGTTCTGCCGCTCGGCCGGGCCGATCCCGATCTGCTCGGGGAGGATCGACTGCACCTGGACGAACACGCGGGCGCGCGATTCGTAGCTGTTCGGTATGAGCGCGATCGCCAGCCAGCCGAGCACGCACAAGGCCCAGGCGACGGCGACCGCCAGCCAGCGGCGGCGCCAGACCTGGTGCGCCGCGACGCGCAGCTGTTCGTAAAGTCCGTCCATGCGCTGTCCCTGGCCCTCCCCGTCGCTCAGAACATGCTTTCGGGGATGATGATGACGTCGCCGGGCTGCAGGGCGACGTTGGCGCTGGTGTCGCCGCGGCGGAGCAGACGGGCGATCCTGAGGTCGTACTGGCGCTGCTGGCCGGTGGCGCGGTCGTGGCGGATCAGCCGGGCGCGGTCGCCCGCGGCGAACTCGGAGAGGCCGCCGACCGCGATCATCGCGTCGAGCAGGGTCATGTTGGCGCGGAACGGGATCGAGGCGGGCCGCTCGGTGGCGCCGACGATGCGCACCTGCTGCGAGAAGGTGCCCTGGAAGCGGTTGATCATCACCGACACCAGCGGCTCCTGGATATATTGGCTGAGCGCGACGCGGATATCCTCGGCGAGCTGGGCGGGAGTCTTGCCGGCGGCGACCATGTCGCTGATCAGGGGCGTGGTGATGCGGCCGTCGGGGCGGACCTGGACCTGCGCGCCCAATTCCTCGTTGCGCCAGACGAAGATCCTGATCTCGTCGAGCGGGCCGATCACATAGCTCTCGGTGACGTCGTCCTCGCCGCCGCCGACGAACGGGGCGGGCGGCAGCGAATTGCCGGTGCGCGGGGTGCCGGCGCAGCCGCCGAGCGCCAGCGCGCTCAGGCTGACCGCAATTGCGAGCCTCGACTTGGCGGAAACAGACATAAGCGATCCTCTTCAGCTGCCCTGACGTCGCTCCCGCCGTGCCGGGGCACGGTGAGGCGCGGCGGTTTGGGGCTGCTATGGGGACGAAGAGGTAAAATTACCGTTAGGAACGAGGGGCCTCGTCGCCCTGGTCCCGGATCGGGACGGGCGGGGCGGCGGGGGTTAACGCCCGCCGCCGACCACCATCTCGCGGGCCGGCTGCTGGGCGAGGAAGGCCTGCGGGCTGGCCGAGAGGCCGTAGGCGCCGGCGAGGAAGACGGCGACGAGGTCGCCGGCCTCCGCTCTTGGCGTCATGACGTCATCGGCGAGCCGGTCGAGCGGGGTGCACAGGCAGCCGACGATGCTGACTTCCTCTTCGGCCTCCCCGCCGAAGCGGCTTGCGATCGCGACCGGATAGTTGCGGCGCACCACCTGGCCGAAATTGCCCGAGGCGGCGAGCTGATGGTGCATGCCGCCGTCGGTGATCAGGAAGGTCTTGCCGTGGCTGACCTTCCGGTCGACGATCCGGGTCAGATAGACTCCGCACTCGCCCACCAGCCAGCGGCCCAGCTCGATTGCAAAGCGCGTATAAGCAAGCGCCTGCGTTTGTTTGCTGAGAACCTGCTGTAATTCCATGGCGATCCGCTCGACGTCCACCGGCTGCTCGCCGTGGAAATAGGGAATGCCGAAGCCGCCGCCGAGATTGACCAGGACCGGCGACACGCCCGCCGCGTCGGTGAGGCGCTCGGCGAGCTCGACGCTCTCGCGCTGCGCGTCGATCAAGGCCTCGGCGGACAAGGCCTGCGAGCCAGCGAAGATGTGGTAGCCGACGAACCCGACATCGACCTCGCGCAGCCGGCGGACCAGCGCGGGCACCCGCTCGGCATCGATTCCGAACGGCTTTGCGCCGCCGCCCATGCGCATGCCGGAGCCCTTGATCTCGAAGTCCGGATTGACCCTGATTGCGATGCGCGGCGCCGTGCCGAGCCGCTCCCCGATCGCGATCGCCCGCTCCGCCTCCCCTTCGGACTCGACGTTCAGCGTCACCCCGGCCGCGATCGCGGCCTCGAGCTCGGCGTCGCGCTTGCCCGGCCCGGCGAAGCTGGTCGCGCCGGGATCGACGCCGGCGTCGAGGGCGATGCGCAGCTCGCCGCCCGAGGCGAGATCGAGACCGTCGACGCGGGACGCCACATGCCTCAGCAGCGGCGGATAAGGATTGGCCTTCATCGCATAATGAAGGTCGACGAAGCCGAAGGCGGCGCGGAAGCGCGCGATCCGCGCCTCGACCATGTCGAGATCGTAGACGAAGAGCGGCGTGTCCCCCGCTTCCGCGACCAGGGCGTCGGCGCGGCGGCCGCCGATCAGCAGCATGCCGTCGGCATCGGCGCGGAAACCCGCCGGGATCGTCCCCATCGACTTGCTCATCCCATCAGCTCGCTCTTCAGCCTCTCCCGGTCGAGCTTGCCGTTCGGGCTCCGCGGCAGCTCGTCGCGCCACAGGACAATCGCCGGCTGCATGAAATTGGGCAACTCGCGCTTCAGGAAAGCGCGAAGCTCCTCCTCCCGCTCGGACGCGGCGGGGCGGACGACCAGGGCGATCGCCGCGCCGAGCCGCGGATCGGGAACGCCGAGCGCCACCGCCTCGAGCGCGACGCCGCTCGCCACCGCCGCCTCCTCGACCTCGGTCGGGCTGACCCGATTGCCGCTGGTCTTGATCATCGCATCGTCGCGGCCGACGAAATAGAGCAGGCCCTCCCCGTCCTGCCGGACTCGGTCCCCAGACCAGACCGCGGTGCCGCCGTAGCGCGAGGCGCGCGGCGCCGGCCGGTATCTGAGCGCGGTGCGCTCCTCGTCCTGCCAATAGCCTTTGGCGACGAGCGGCCCGCAATGGACGAGCTCCCCTTCCTCCTCGGGCGCGGTGAGGCTGCCGTCGGGGCGGACGCAGAGGATTTCGGCGAAGGGGATCTCGGTGCCGATCGAATCGGGATGGAGATCGACGAAGGCGGGATCGAGGGTCGTCGAACGGAAAGCCTCGGTAAGGCCGTACATCAGGTGGATCTCGGCCGCGGGGAACAGCTCGCGCAGCCGCCTCACGATCGACGCCGGCAGCCGGCCGCCGCTGTTGGTGAGCCGGCGCAGAAACAAGGCCGCGCGCGGCGGCCACGGCGCCTCGACCAGCTGCACCCAGAGTGGCGGCACCCCGGCCAGGGTGGTGATCTCGTGGCGCTCGACCGCGCGGATGACGTCGCGGGCGGCGAGATATTCGAGCGGCACCACCGACGCGCCCGCCGCCCAGGTCGAGAGCAATTGGTTCTGGCCGTAATCGAAGGCGAAGGGGAGCACGGCGAGGGTGCGGTCTTCGGGCGTCAGGCGGAGATAGGAGGCGACCGAGATCGCGCCGAGCCAGAGATTGGCATGGCTCAGCATCACGCCCTTGGGGCGCCCGGTCGAGCCGGACGTATAGAGCAAGGCGACCAGCGCGTCCGGATCCGCTTTGGACAACGGCAGGCGGTCGTCCGCAGCCAGCATCGCCGCGGCCTCCTCCTCGGAAACGGCGGCGCAGTCCGCCGGAAGCTCGCCGTTCTCGAGCGTGCCCAGGCGGGCCCTGTTGCTGATCAGCAGGGAGGCGCCGCTGTCGGCGAGGATGTGGCCCACCTGGGCGCGCTTCAGCAGCGGGTTGACGGGGACGTGGATCAGGCCGGCGCGGGCGCAGGCGAGCGGCAGCAGGGCCGTCATCCGGTTCTTCGGCAGCCAGCTCGCCACCCGTGCTCCCGCGGCGAGGCCCCTTCCCTTCAGCGCCGCCGCGAGCGCTGCGATCGCGCCCTCGAGCCCGGCATAATCGAGCTCGCCCTCGCGGGTGACCAGCGCAGGCGCGTCGGGCGCCCCGCGCTTGGTCAGATGGTCGAGGGGATGCGGGGTCGGATCGAGGGCTTGCACCGGGGCTCCTGTTGGCCGAGGCATGAAGACGGGCTGAAGACGGCTTTTGGGGCGGGATAACGCGGTGAGCGTAGAGGTTAAACTGTTCGATAGCGTTAAAGAAGCCGCCGCCGACGCCGCCGGCGCGCTCGATCGCGCGGCGCAGCCGTCGCTCTACGACCGGCTCGACTGGTACCGGCTGGTCGCCGAGCATTGCCCGTTGCCCGGCCGCCCCGTCGTCGCGCGGGCGCGGCACATGCGCGACGAGGCCTGGATGTTCCTCGCCGTCGCGCACCGCAGGGCAAGCGCCTGGGCGAGCTGGTACAGCCTGCGCTGGCGGCCGATCGGCGAGCCCCGTCTGTTCCGGCACATCCTGGCGGCCCTGCGCGACGGCCTCGTCCCCGCGCTCGATCTCGCTCCGGTCGAGGAGACGGAGCCGCTGGTCCGCGCCTGCAGGGAGAGCGGCTGGATCGCGTTCGTCGAACCGGCCAAGGCGAACTGGCGCGCTCATACCGAAGGCATGGACTTCGACGCTTATTGGGCGAGGCGGCCCGGCAAGCTGCGCAGCACCGCCAGACGCAAGGCCAAAGCGGCTGCCCTCGACATCGAGATCTTCGATCGCTTCGATCCGGCCGCCTGGGCGGAATATGAATCGGTGTACGAAGCGAGCTGGAAGCCGGACGAAGGCGCCCCCGCTTTCCTGCGCGCACTCGCCGAGCGGGAGGGCGCGGCGGGGACCCTGCGGCTCGGCATCGCGCGCAAGGACGGGCAGGCGCTGGCGGCGCAGCTCTGGCTGGTCGAGAATGAAGAGGCGACCATCCACAAGCTCGCCTACCGCGAGGAGGCGAAGGCGCTGTCCCCCGGCACATTGCTGAGCCTGGCGATGTTCCGCCGCGCGCTGGACGAGGATCGGGTCGCGATCATCGACTATGGGACCGGCGACGAGCCCTACAAGGCCGACTGGATGGACGAACGGCGCACTCTGTGGCGGGTTCGCGCCTACAACCGCCGCACGCTGCGCGGCCTCGCCGGCGCCGCGCGCCGCGCCGCCTCCTCCCTTGTCGGGGGGGCGCTTAGCCGTTAGGCGGCGCGCGGACGGATCGAGGCACCATGATCGGCTTGAACGACGAACAGGAAGTGGCGGCGACCCTGCGCGCGGTGCTCGCCGACGTGCTCGGCCTGCCCGAGGCTCAGGTCGCCGGGTTCGACGAGGCGACGCCCCTGTTCGGCGCCCTGCCCGAATTCGATTCGATGGCCGTGGCGGGCCTGCTCACCGAGCTCGAGGAGCGGCTGGGAATCCTCATAGAGGATCATGAAGTCGACGCCGACATGCTTGAAAGCTTTGGTGCTTTGCTCAGCTTCCTTCGCGCCAAGGCGCTGCAGTGAGCGCTAGCGGCGGTCTCGCATACGATCGCTATACCGTCGACGGCTGCAGCGAATGGATGATGCGGATCGGCGCCGCGGAGGCGCCGCCGCTGCTGATCGTGCCGCCCTTGTTCGAGGAAATGAACCGGACCCGCGCGCTGATGACGGCGATGATGCGCGCGCTCGCCGGCCTGGGTTTCGGCTGCTGGCTGCCCGACCTTCCCGGCACCGGGGAGAGCGAGCGCGCGCTCGACGAAGTGAGCTGGGACGATTGGCGGGCGGCCGTGAGCGAGGCGGCCGACCATGCGGCGGCGGCGAGCGGGCGGGAGCCGGTGGTGGCGGCGATCCGCGGCGGCTGCCTGATCGACGACGCGGCCGAGGGCGGCGGCCACTGGCGGCTGGCGCCGGTGACCGGCGCCTCGCTCACCCGCGACATGGAGCGCTCGGGCATGGCGGGCGTGGCCTGGGCGGGCTACGCGCCCTCCCCTGCGCTCCGCGCGGAGCTCGAGGCCGCTTTGCCCGAGCATGAGGCGCGGCTGCGCACCGTGCGCCTCGCCAGCGATCGCGGCGAGGCGGACGCCAAGGTCGCGGGGCCCGCGCTGTGGCGGCGCTCGGAGCCCGGCACGTCGCAGGCGCTCGCCGAGGCGCTGGCCGCGGACCTTGCCGGCTGGGCGAAGACATGCGCCGGCTCCTGACCGTCGAATGCGAGGGC
>JAXDPC010000147.1:0-9193 GCA_034668525.1 Sphingomonadales bacterium | reverse complement strand
CGCGCTCGACGCCTACGGCTCCGGCACCACCGGCAGCCGCGTCTTGAACGGCACCTATCAGGGCCATAAGGAATGCGAGGAGGCGCTGAAGGAGTTTTACGGCACCGAGCACGCCATGGTCTTCTCGACCGGCTACCAGGCCAATCTCGGCCTCATGTCGACGATCGCCGGCAAGGAGGATTACATCATCCTCGACGCCGACAGCCACGCCTCGATCTATGACGGCTGCGCGCTCGGCAACGCCCAGATCGTCCGCTTCCGCCACAACAGCGTCGAGGATCTCGACAAGCGCCTCGGCCGCTTGCCCGCCGAGGGCGGCCGGCTGGTGGTGCTCGAGGGCGTCTATTCGATGCTCGGCGACATCGCTCCCCTCGCCGAGATGGTGCGCGTGGCCAGGAAGCACGGCGCCATGGTGGTCGTCGACGAGGCGCACGGCATGGGCTTCTTCGGCAAAAACGGCCGCGGCGTTTTCGAGGAGGCCGGGGTCGAGGACCAGGTCGATTTCGTCGTCGGCACCTTCTCCAAGTCAGTCGGCACGGTCGGCGGCTTCGTCGTCTCGAACCATCCCAAGTTCGACGTCCTCCGCCTTGTCTGCCGGCCTTATGTCTTCACCGCCTCGCTGCCCCCCTCGGTGGTCGCCACCGCGGCGACGTCGATCCGCAAGCTGATGCACGCCGGCGAGAAGCGCGCCCATCTCTGGAAGAACAGCAAGCGCCTCCATTTGGGCCTGCGCCGGCTCGGCTTCGATCTCGCCACGCCCGAAGCGCAGTCGGCGATCATCGCCATCCTCCTGCCCGATCAGGACACGACTGTGCGCATGTGGCAGGCCCTCCTGGAGCAGGGCCTCTACGTCAACATGGCCCGCCCGCCGGCCACCCCCGCCGGAATGTACCTCCTCCGCTGCTCCCTCTGCGCCGACCACAGCGACGAGCAGGTCGGCCGCATCCTGGAGATATTCCGGGCCGCGGGCGCGGCCACGGGCGTGCTGGCCGCCTGAACCGGCTTCGGCAAGCTCGGCCCGGGCAGGTGGGGGCGCCGGGCCACCAGCCATTGAGACAGTCACTAGTGACTGTCCGCTCCCAGGATGAGCGCTCGCCCGTCCGCCTCGCGCGGCGAAGCGATTCCGCAAGTCCCGCCAAGGCTTTCCATCGCCGGTCCCATGGACTAGATTCGACGGCTTATGGCGGACGACAGGGTGGACGCCGCCGCCGACGAGGACGGCGGCCCGGCGACCTGGCGCAGGGGCTGGGCAGGTGCAGGCGCGCTTCTCGCGGCGATCCTGCTCGTCGCGCTCATCGTCATGGTGACGCTCTCCAATCGCTCGCGCGAGGACGCGCTCGATTACGAGCGGCACACCTATGACGTGATGCTGCTCACCCGCACGGTCGATTCGACCATCGCACGCGCCGAGGCGGCGCTCGGCCGCTTCGTTATGGACGAGGAGCAGGCGACCGGCACCGTCTATTACACCGAATGGCGCCGCGCCGGCCGCCAGATCGACGAGCTCCAGCGCCAGGCGAGCCAGGACCCAGACCAGGCGGCGCGCGTCACCGCGCTCCGCCGCCTCTATGAGACGCGCGGCGCCGAGCTGGCGCTCGCCGCCAATGCCGCCGGCCGGCGCACCGGCGCGCAAAGCGTCGCTTATTTCTACCAGGCGGGCCGTTCCCGCACCCTCCCGGCCCTGCGCTCGCAGCTCGATGCGATCGCCGCCGCCGAGCGGTCGACGCTCCAGCAGCGGATGGCGGAGACCCGCACCTTCACCGCCCAGGCGGACCGGCTCACCGGCTGGCTCGGCTGGCTGGCGGTGCTGATCGGGGTCGGCGCCGTGCTGCTCGGCCTGTTTGCCTGGCGCGCGATCAGCGAGCGCATCCTCGCCCGACGCGAGGCGGAGAGCGAGGCGAGCCGCGCGTCGCTGCTCGAGCAGGCCGTCGAGGAGCGCACCCGCGAGCTTCGCGAAGCGAACGAGCGCCTGCGCGCGGAGGCGCAGGAGCGCGCCGCCGCCGAGGCCCAGCTCCGCCAGGTCCAGAAGATGGAGGCGGTGGGCCAGCTGACCGGCGGTATCGCCCACGATTTCAACAATATGCTCGCGGTCGTCGTCGGCGGGCTCGATCTCGCCCGGCTGAAGCTGCGCGGGCCGCGCCGCGACGTCGAGTTCCACCTCGACAGCGCGCTCGAGGGCGCGAACCGCGCCGCCGCGCTGACCCGGCGCCTCCTCGCCTTCGCCCGCGCCGAGCCTTTGCTTCCGGAGGGGATCGCGCCCGCCGAGCTGATCGGCGCGATGCTCGACCTCGTCGATCGGACCATCGGCGAACGCATCCAGGTCCACACGCGCTTCGCCGATGAGCCCTGGCACGTCTGGGCCGACGCCAATCAGCTCGAGAATGCGATCGTCAATCTCTGCGTCAACGCGCGCGACGCGATGGAGGGATCGGGCGAGCTCAGGATCGGCGTCGAGAATGTGTCGCTGGAGGACGGCGAAGCGGGACAGCTTCCCGAGGGCGAATATGTCCGCATCTCGGTGAGCGACACCGGGTCCGGCATCGCGCCCGAGCATCTCGAGCGGGTGTTCGAGCCCTTCTTCACGACCAAGCCCGTCGGCAAGGGCACCGGCCTCGGCCTCAGCCAGATTTTCGGCTTCGCCCGCCAGTCGGGCGGCGACGTCACCATCGAATCGGAGCTCGGCCGCGGCACGACCGTCTCCATCTATCTGCCGCGCTCCCAGCAGGCGGCGCTGCAGGCGGCCGACCGCCATGCGGCCGCGGGCCCGCGCATCGACGAGCCGCTCCACAGCGCCGAGGAAGGCGCGGTGGTGATGGTGGTCGAGGACGATCCCCGGGTCAGCCGCTCGACCGTCGCGGCGCTCGAGGAGATCGGATATGTCGCAATCGCCTGCCACAGCGGCCGGGACGCGCTCGACATGCTTGCAAGGAACGACACGATCGATCTCGTCGTCACGGACGTGATGATGCCGGAGATGACCGGTCCCGAGCTGATCCGCGAGATGGCGCGCCTCTATCCGCATATCGGCGTGCTGTTCGTGACGGGCTATGTCGGGGAAGCGGGCGACGCTCAGGACCTTTCCGGCTACGACATATTGCGCAAGCCGTTCACCGTCGCCGCCCTCGCCGACGCGGTCGCCGGCGCGCTCGGCCACCGGGTCAGCGGATCGCGCCCCGCTTCAACAGTCGCGGCAGCAGAGTGACCGCGGCGAGCAGCGGCCAGCGCCGCTGCCAGGGGCGGACCGCGATCGGCACGCCCGAATGGCGGCTGATCTTCCAGGCGAGATAGTCGACCCCGCCGGCGAAGGTGAAGCTGGCTTTGGCGAGCCGCAGCACGGTCAGCATCTTCCCCTTGCCTTGTCGCCACCGCCACGAGCCCCGCGCATCCTGTAGCCCACGCGCGAGCGCCGCCTCCCCGAGGCGCCGATAGCGATCGGTCTCGGCATCCACGATCGAGCCCGAGCGGGTCTTGCGCTCGGCGCGTATCTCGGCGCCGTAGGTGAGGCGGAAGCCTTCGCGGAACAGTGCCAGCGGATCGTCCCTTCGCTCGGGCGGCAGGACCGGGCGGGTCAGCGCGAACAGGGTCGGGACGGCTTCGGCAACGGCATCGATCGCCCGCTCCCGCGCGGCTGCATCGGCAGCCCAGACCAGCCGGGAGGGCTGGGCGAAGCGGGCCCAGACCGAGACGCTGCGCGCGCGAAGCGAGCACTCGCGCACGAAATCCGCCTCGCTCAGCACGGCATATTTGGCCGTCAGCCCGTCATGCGCGAACGGGAAGACGTTGGGAGGGACCAGCCGGTTCGCCGCCGCCAGCCAGCGACGGTCATAGGCCGACCGGTAATCGGAGACGATCAGGTAGAAATCGAGCATCAGCCCGTCGAGCTGCTTCTCCCTCAGGCAGGAGCCGTAGAACAGCACCGCGCGCGACGCCGCTCCGTGCTGCGCCGCCACCGCCTCCGCCATCCTCGCGACCCGCGGGTCGACGGGCTCGGCCAGCTCGGCCGCCACCAGAGCGCGGAGATCGTCGCTCATGTGCAGAGCGCGAGGTAGGCGATCTCCATCACCGTGCCGCCGGCGATCGGCGTGGCGCCCTCGCCGCTCGGAAGATAGTCGCGCTCCTCCGCGACCTGGCCGTCGGGTCCATGACGGCGGAAGCCCATGGAGTTGATCGTGCGGGCGGCGCAGACGATGCGCAGCAGATAGCTATTTTCGCTCGGCCGCCCCGCTCCCGGATTGGTAAGCCGGAACCAGGCCTGTCGATAATCCCCTTCCTCGACGATGCTGGCAGCGTTGACGGCGATCGACTGGCCGCTCGGCGCGGCGCCGAGATTGAGCCACAGCGGCGCTCCCGACTGGGCCGGCGCCGGAGTCGCGGCAGGCCCGGCGACAGTGGGCGGCGGCGGCGGGGGGGGCGCGCAGGCTTCGACGGCGGCGGTGACTTCGGGGCGAACGCGCGCGTCGCGCACCGCTGCGGATATGGCGACGAGGTCGCGCGGCTCGAGCGCGGCGCGGCCGAAATGCCCTTGCGGAACCAGCCGGGCGATCCGCTCCAGCTGCCTCAGCTGCCAGACGCTGAGGCTGCCGGCGAGACGGCGCCCCGCGCATTGCGCCTGGCCCTGGTCGAAGCCGTAGCGGGTAAGCTGCGGCGCGATGATCTCCAGTTTCGGGCGCCAGTAATCGGACGCATAGCCGGCGCAGCCGGCGAGCGCGGCGAGGGGCAGAAGAAGAAACAACCTGGTCCGCATCGGCAAACTCCCGGGCCTTCCTAGCGAGGCCGAAGCCGCCGCGCGAGACCCGGATCGCGTGGGGGAGGCGAGCAAGCGGTTGACGACGCGCCGCGAAGCGGCACTGTGGCGGCGCAATAGGAGACCCTGATGTCGCTCACCAAGCTCGCCGCCGCCCTCGCCACAGTGTCGCTTGCCGCCGCTCCCGCCGCCGCCCGTCCGGCGCCGCCGCCCGCACCGGCCCCGGAGCAGGCCGAGGGCAGCGCGCTCCGCGGCGACACCAATCCCGCTTATTACATCCTCCCGCTGCTGATCGTGATCGCCCTGCTCGTCGCCGCCCTGCGCGGCGAGGAGGAGGCGCCGACCAGTCCCTGAGCGCCTGCTCAGGCGGCCAGCCTGAGGAACGGCACCGGCGCGGTCGGGCGGAGCACGATCGGGGAGCCGCGATGCGCCTCGAACAGCTCGCCGTCGAGGATCAGGCTGGAGCGGTCGCCCTCGATCCGGATTTCGTCGCCGCGCTGAAAGTGGACGCCTCTCAGGCGGTAGCCGTCGAGCCGCCCGCGCACCGCGGCGAACAGGGCGCGGATCAGCACCAGCGGGCTGCGCTCGACCACGATCAGCTGCATCGCCCCGACCCTGCCGTCGGGCCCGGGCGGGAGGTTCGTCTCGAGCAGCAGGCGCTCCAGCGTCGTCACCAGCAGCAGCGCGAAGCGCCCCTGCAGCTCGCCGCTCCTCAGCACCGAGATCTTCACCAGGCTGGGGCGGGGCGGCAGGAAGCGGGCGGTGATCCCAATCAGCATCGACAAGATCGTCGCGATGAGGGTGAGGCCGTGCGCCAGCCAGTTCGGGATGCCGAGCGGATAGAGCTTGTGGCGGCAATAGAGGATCGAATCGGCAAGACCCGCGCCGCCGAGGAACATGCCGAGCACCGGCCTCCCGACCGCGCTGCCGCCGCTCAGCTGGATCATCTCGCGCGAGACGATGTGGGTCGCCATGTCCGACCGGGCGATCTCCAGCACCCGCTCGAGCGCGCGGATCGCATCGCCGTCGGCGCCCAGATCGTGCGCGATGAGGTTGGTCTTGCCGTTGGGCAGCACGGCCACCGGGGGCGGCGTCTCGCCGAAATGGGCGCCGTGGTAGAGCTCGGTCAGGGTCGCCTGGACGGTGCCGTCGCCGCCGTTGATCACCAGCACCTTCGGCCTGACCCGCGCGATCGTCCTCAGCGCCTGGCCGATCTGGTCGACGCTCTCCACCTCATAGTGGAAGATGTCCTCATGCTCGGCGCAGAAGGCGCGCACCCGCGGCAGCAGGGACCGGTTGCCGGTCGAGCGCGGATTGGAGAGTAGGGCGACCCGGGCCATGGCTCAGCGCGCACTGCCGCGCGCGACGTGCGGCCGGGCGGGCGCCGATGCCGCCTCCGCTTCCGCCACGCCCTGATACGCCTTCGCCACGCAAGCACTCCTGGCAGCCCGGATCGGCTCCCATGGCAAGGGATATGGAATATCCTTGCGGCCAAAATGTGGTGGCGCGCGGCGAATTGTCGAGGCCGGCGGCGGGGCCGGCCTCGGCCCTCCCTGGATCCGCCCCGCGATGACCGTCAGCTTGGCAATGGACGGCCCCGATGCGAAGGGCGCCCGATGACGGAGCGCTATGATGCAATCGTGCTGGGGGCTGGCGGTGCCGGGCTGATGTGCGCCGCCGTTGCCGGGCAGCGCGGGCGGCGCGTTCTCCTGCTCGATCACGCGCCCGCTCCGGGCCGGAAGATCCTGATTTCCGGCGGCGGCCGCTGCAACTTCACCAACATCCACACCGCCCCGGACCGGTTCCTCTCGGCGAACCCGCATTTCGCCACGTCCGCGCTCAGCCGCTACGCACCTGAAGATTTTATCGCGCTGGTCGAAAGTCACGGCATCGCCTGGCACGAAAAAACGCTCGGCCAGCTCTTTTGCGACGGCTCTGCGAGGCAGATCGTCGGGATGCTGCTCGCGGAATGCGCGAAGGGCGGGGTCGAGCTGCGGCTCGGCGCGACTGCGAAGGCGATCGAGCATGCGGACGGCCGCTTCCGCGTCGGCGGCGCCGAGGCGTCGGCCCTGGTGCTCGCCACTGGCGGCCCCTCGATCCCGAAGCTCGGTGCGACCGGGTTCGCCTACGACGCCGCCCGAAGCTTCGGACTGAAGGTCGTGGAGCCGCGCCCCGCTTTGGTTCCGCTGAAGCTCGGAGCGGAGGAGGCCCTGTTCACCTCGCTCGCGGGCGTTTCCGCCGAGGTCGTGGCCCGCTGCCGCAAGGCGCAGTTCCGCGAGGCGGCTTTGTTTACCCATCGCGGCCTGTCCGGTCCCGCCATCCTCCAAATCTCCTCTTACTGGCGCAACGGCGATTCGATCGAGATCGACTTCCTCCCGGACCGACCGAAAGACTGGCAGAACTCCGCCAAGCGCGACCGGCCGCGGACGACTTTGCGGGGCGCCCTCGCCGCCGACTTGCCGGACCGGCTCGCCGAAGCGCTCGCCGGGCGGCTGGGCCTCGGCGGCGAGCTCGCCAACCTCTCCGACCGCCATCTCGCCGAAGCCGGGCGCCGCCTGGCCGGCTGGCGCTTCACGCCCAGCGGAAGCGAGGGCTTCGCCAAGGCCGAGGTCACGGTCGGCGGCATCGCGACCGAAGGCCTGTCCTCGCGCACGATGGAGGCACGGCGCGTGCCCGGCCTCTACGCTATTGGCGAAGCCGTCGACGTG
This sequence comes from Sphingomonadales bacterium, assembly GCA_034668525.1. Taxonomy (GTDB): domain Bacteria; phylum Pseudomonadota; class Alphaproteobacteria; order Sphingomonadales; family Sphingomonadaceae; genus Allosphingosinicella. The sequence continues at coordinate 1,741 of JAXDPC010000147.1, read as the reverse complement.
ACCGGCTGGCTCGGCGGCTATAATTTCCAATGGGCCTGGGCGAGCGGCTGGGCGGCGGCGCAAGCCCTCTAGCCCTTGCCCCTGCGCTGCGGCGCACCATTTCCTCTTCATGCCTTTCAATGACCTGCCGCCGCTCCTCGGCGAAGCTCTGTCCGAACGCGGCTATGGCGTCCCCACCCCCGTCCAGGCCGCCGTGCTCGAGCCGGGGGCGGAGGGGCGCGACCTCGTCGTCTCGGCCCAGACCGGATCGGGCAAGACCGTGGCCTTCGGCCTCGCCTTCGCGCCGCAGCTGCTCGGCGAGGACGGACGGCTGCCCGTCGCGCGCGAGCCGCTGGCGCTGGTGATCGCGCCGACCCGCGAGCTTGCGCTGCAGGTCAGCCGCGAGCTCGACTGGCTTTACGGCAAGGCGCGGGCGCGGATCGCGACCTGCGTCGGCGGCATGGATCCGTCGAAGGAGCGCCGGGCGCTGAGCGGCGGCGCCCATATCGTCGTCGGCACGCCGGGGCGGCTGCGCGACCATCTCGAGCGCGGCGCGCTCGATTTGTCGGCCCTGCGCGCCATCGTCCTCGACGAGGCGGACGAGATGCTCGACATGGGCTTTCGCGAGGACCTCGAGGAAATCCTGGACGCGACGCCGGAGGGGCGGCGCACCCTTCTGTTCTCGGCGACCATGCCCAAGCCGATCGTCGCGCTGGCACGGCGCTACCAGAAGGACGCGCTGCGCATCTCGACCGTCGGCGAGGACCGCGGCCACGGCGACATCGCCTACCAGGCGATGACGGTGGCGCCGGCCGACATCGAGGCGGCCGTCGTCAATCTGCTCCGACTCCACGAGGCCGAGTCGGCGCTTCTGTTCTGCGCGACCCGCGACAATGTCCGCCGGCTTCATTCGAGCCTCACCGAACGGGGTTTCAACGCGGTGGCTCTCTCCGGCGAGCACAGCCAGAATGAACGCAATCAGGCGCTGCAGGCGCTGCGCGACGGCCGCGCCCGCGTCCTCGTCGCTACCGACGTCGCCGCGCGCGGCATCGACCTGCCCAACCTCAGCCTCGTCGTCCATGTCGAGCTGCCGCGCGACGCCGAGACCCTCCAGCACCGCTCGGGCCGCACCGGCCGCGCCGGCAACAAGGGAATCGCGGTTCTGATCGTCCCCTATCCGCGCCGCAAAAGGGTCGAGAGCGTGCTTCGGGGCGCGCGCATCGAGGCCGAGTGGATCAAGCCGCCGACGCCGGAAGACATACGCAAAGGCGACCATGAGCGGCTGCTGGCCGCCTTGCTGGCGCCGGCCGAGATCGACGAGGAGGACCGGGCGCTGGCCCAGCGCCTGCTAGAGCAGAAAACGCCTGAGGAGATCGCCGCGGCCTTGGTTCGCGTCCACCGCGCGCGCATGCCGGCGCCCGAGGAGATGGTCGACGCCGGCCCAGCCGGCTCCGCGCAGCAGCGCCAGGAGGGTCCGCGCCCCGGCTTCGAGGACACTATCTGGTTCCGCATGGACATCGGCCGGCGCCACAATGCCGATCCGCGCTGGCTGCTGCCCCTGCTGTGCCGGCGCGGCCACGTCACCAAGCGCGAGATCGGCGCGATCCGGATCGGCGCCGGCGAGACCCAGTTCGAGATCCCGCGCGAAGCCGCGGCCAAGTTCGCGGCCGCGGTCAAGCGCACCGCCGGCGGCGATCCGGCCGGAGAGGGCGGCATCACGATCGAGGCGATGCTGGGCCGGCCCGGCCCCTCGCGCCCGCAT
>JAXDPC010000146.1:0-6983 GCA_034668525.1 Sphingomonadales bacterium | reverse complement strand
GACTCTCCGGAAAGTCACCGCACTTCATCGACTCCACCCTCACCCAACCCTCCCCCCTCAAGGGGGAAGGGCTTTCGGAGGTCGCATGCCCCTCGATCCCGACACATTCGACGCCCTGCTCGCCACTCTCCGCCGCTACGTCGCCGAGCGCCTGCGGCCGCTCGAGGCGCGGGTGGAGGAAGAAGACGAGGTCCCGGAGGAGGTCGTCCAGGAGATGCGGGAGATGGGCCTGTTCGGCCTTTCCATCCCGGAGCAATATGGCGGCCTGGGGCTCACCATGTCGGAGGAGGTCCGCGTCGCGCTCGAGCTCGGGCGCACCACGCCCGCCTTCCGCTCGACCTTCGGCACCAATGTCGGCATCGGCAGCCAGGGGCTGGTGATGGCCGGCTCGGACGAACAGAAAAGCCATTGGCTGCCGCGCATTGCGACCGGGGAGGTGATCACCAGCTTCGCCTTGACCGAGCCCGGCGCCGGCTCCGACAGCGCATCCGTCCAGACCCGCGCCGTCCGCGACGGCGACGTCTACCGCCTGACCGGCACCAAGCGCTTCATCACCAATGCCGACAAGGCCTCTTTGTTCACGGTCATGGCCCGAACCGGCGAGCCCGGCGCCCGCGGCGTCTCCGCCTTCCTCGTCCCGGCCGACCTCCCCGGCGTCAGCGTCGGCAGGCCCGAGAAGAAGATGGGGCAGCAGGGCGCGCATGTCTGCGACGTCAATTTCGACGGCGCCCCCGTCCCGGCCGCCAACCGGCTCGGCGAGGAAGGCGAGGGCTTCCGGATCGCGATGCGCGTGCTCGACCGCGGCCGCCTCCACATCGCCGCGGTCTGCGTCGGCATATCCGAGCGCCTGATCGCGGACGCCGTCGCTTATGCCGGCGAGCGCATGCAGTTCGGAAAGGCCCTCGCCGACTTCCAGCTCATCCAGGCGATGATCGCCGATTCCAAGACGGAGACGATGGCCGCGCGGGCCCTCGTCCTCGAAGCGGCGGCGCTCAAGGACGCCGGCGCGCCGATCACGCTCGAAGCCGCGGCGGCCAAATATTTCGCCAGCGAGACTGTCGGCCGCGTCGCCGACCGCGCGGTGCAGATCTTCGGCGGCGCCGGCTATGTCGCCGATTACGGCATCGAGCGCCTCTACCGCGACGTCCGCCTGTTCCGCATCTACGAAGGGACCAGCCAGATCCAGCAGCTCGTGATCGCAAGGGAGACGCTGAAAAGGGGCGGGTGAGAGTTCCCTCGCACGACGAAGTCATGGGGAGGGGGACCACCCGAAGGGTGGTGGAGCGGTAAGAGGCGAGGCCGAGACAATCTCCCTCCACCAGGCTTGGCCAGGTCCCCCTCTGGTTCTACCATGGGGAGGAATTACCCCCGCTTGATCAGCAGGTTCATCCGCGCCGCCGCGATCGGCCTGGCGCGGTCCTGCTGCCAGGCCTGCGCCTCGACATTGGCGACGCGGTTGCCCAGCCGCGAGACCGTCGCCGCCGCATAAGTGTCGTGATCGGTGCCGCCGCGCATGAAGTCCACCGTGACGTTGATCGGCTTCAGCGTCGCCGGCTGATCGAGCTGGTCGTAGAGCGTCCCCAAGGCGGCGAATTCGAGCAGCCCGGCGATCGCCCCGCCGTGGAGGAAGCCGGGCCGCCCGACCACCTGATCGGCGAAAGGCATGATCCACAGCAATTCGCCCTCGGCGCCGCGCTCGGTGCGCAGGCCGAGCAGAGCGGCATAAGGGGGAAGCATCGTCATTGCCTCCGCCTAGCGGTGCGGTTGCGGCGCGTCACGCTCAGTGGCGCGAGTGCGTCATCCGGTCGACGGCGGCAATGCCGACCGCCGAGGCGATGAAGGCCATGTGGATGATCGCCTGCCACATCACCCCGGTCTCGGTGACCCGCGCACCGGGCATGCCGATCAGGCTGGCCTCGATGAAGGTCCTGAGCAGGTGGATCGACGAGATGCCGATGATCGCCATCGCCAGCTTGACCTTGAGGATTCCGGAATTGACCGTGCTCAGCCATTCCGGATTGTCGGGATGGCCCTGGAGCTTCAGCCGGGAGACGAAGGTCTCGTAGCCGCCGACGATCACCATCACCAGCAGGTTCGAGATCATCACGACGTCGATCAGCCCGAGGACGACGAGCATGATCTGCTGCTCGCCGAACTCCCAGCTGTGCGTCACCAGATGCCACAGCTCCTTGAGGAACAGCAGAACGTAGACGCACTGGGCGACGATCAGCCCGACATAGAGAGGAAGCTGCAGCCAGCGCGAGCTGAAGATGAGGAGCGGGATCGGCTTCAGCTTGAAGGCTTCGCTCGGCTCCAAAGGGTTACGTGCCATCGCCCGTGCATAGGGGCGGAGCGATCGGCCGATCAAGCGGGTTCGGGTCGAGGTCCGCCGGCTCGTCCACGTCGCGCAGCGTCTCGCGCAGGTCGAGCGACCAGCCGAGCGCCGCGATCCGCGCGACCGTCTCGGCGGCGACCGTGCCGGTGCTCCACGGCATGGCGGCGAAGATGGTCGGATCGAAGCGGCCCAGGCCGAGCAAGGCGTAGCCGCCGTCCGCGGCGGGATGGAGGACGGCGTGATGGCTGTCGAGCGCACGCGCGGCGGCGCGCAGCCGGCCGGCGTCGAGGGCAGGGCAGTCGGAGCCGATCAGCAGCACGTCCTCGCCGCCCGCGATCACCCGCCGCGCAGCGCGCGCGAGTCGTTCGCCGAGATCGCCTTGGCCCTGCGCGCTGCGCGCGACCGGTCCCTCATACCAGCCCGCCGCGTCGGGATCGCCGCACAGCTCCACCGGCAGCCCCGTCGCCAGCGCTTCCGCGATCGTCCGCTCCAGCATCTCCGCCGCCAGCCGCGCCGCGCCCTCGCCGCCGAGCGCCGGGATCAGCCGCGTCTTGACCCGCCCCGGCACCGGCTGCTTGGCGAAGATGACGATCCGGGTCATCCCCGCCGCCACGCGTGCCAGCGCTCGATCCAGCCCAGCAGCCGCTCGGGCTTGTGCGCCTTCTTCCATTCTCCGGCCGCATATTTGTTCGCCTCGGCCATGGTCGGGTAGGCGTGGATGGTGCCGAGCAATTTGTTGAGGCCGATCCCGTGCTTCATCGCCAGCACCAGCTCGGCCAGCATCTCTCCCGCATGCGCGCCGGCGATGGTCGCGCCGAGGATCCGGTCTTTGCCGGGGGCGACGAGCAGCTTGACGAACCCGCGCGTCTCTCCCTCGCAGACGGCCCGGTCGAGATGGGCCAGATCGTAGCGCACGATTTCATGGTCGATCCCCGCCTCGCGCGCCGACCGCTCGTTATGGCCGACCGCCGCCACCTCGGGATCGGTGAACGTCACCCGCGGCAGGACGCTGTAGTCGGCCCGGAAGCGCCTGAAGCTCCCGAACAGCGCATTGACCGCGGCGAACCAGGCCTGGTGCGCCGCGAAATGGGTGAATTGGTAGGGCCCGGCGACGTCGCCGACGGCGTAGATGTTGGGGTAGCGCGTCTCCAGCCAGTCGTTGACGAGCACGGTCTTGTCGGTTTCGATCCCGAGCGCCTCGAGCCCGTAGCCTGAGAGGCGCGCCCTGCGGCCGACCGCGACGATGATCTCGTCGAAGGGGATGGGAAGCTCCCCCTCCGCCTTGATGGGGGAGCGTAGGGGTGGGGGTGGACTCGTCATCTGGGCAGCGCCTTTTTCGGAGACTCCACCCCTCCCCAACCCCTCCCCCTCAAGGGGAGGGGCTTTCCGGATGACGATCGTCTTTCCTTCGACGCGAACAGCCTCCGCACTCGTCAGCACCTCCACCCCCTCCGCCCGCAGCGCCGCCTCGACCAGTGCCGAGACCTCCTCGTCCTCCTTCGTGAGCAGCCGCGCGCCATGCTCCACCTGTGTCACCTTGCTCCCCAGCCGCGCGAAAGCCTGCGCCAGCTCGCAGCCGATCGGCCCGCCGCCGAGGATGGCGATCCGCTCCGGTACCCGCTCCCGGCCCCGCAGCGCCGCCCACATCGTGTCGCTGGTGAGGCAGCCGGCCGCCTCGAGCCCCGGGATATCGGGCACGAACGGCTCGCCGCCCGCCGCGATCACGATCGAGCGCGCGGTCAGCCGCTCGCGCCCGTCGATCTCGACCGTCCACGGGTCGATCAGCTGCGCATGCCCCTGCCGCACGTCGACGCCGAGCGCGCGGTAGCGCTCCGGGCTGTCGTTCGGCGCGATCGCCGCGATCGCCGCCTGCACCCGCTCCATGACGGCGGCGAAGTCCGTCCTGTGGTCGATCCCCGCGCGGCTTATCTCGCGCGCCGTCCGCGCGGCGGCGATCAAGGTCTTGGACGGGACGCAGCCGGTGTTGAGGCAGTCCCCGCCCATCTCCCTGGCCTCGATCAGGGTGACCTTCGCCCGCACCGTCGCCGCGATATAGGCGGTGACCAGCCCGCCCGCGCCCGCCCCGATGACGATCAGATTGCGGTCGAACCGCCGCGGACGCCGCCAGCCCCGATAGGCCCGCCGCCGCCGCCAGCGGCCGACGGCCCATTTCGCCGCCAGCGGGAACAGCCCCAGCGCCACCAGCGAGGCGAGCAAGGCGGGCGAGAGCACGTCCATCCCGCCCTCGATGCGCGCCAGCTGGGTCCCCGCGTTCACGTAGACGATCGTCCCGGGCAGCATTCCGGCCTGGCTCACCAGCGCGTAGGTGAGGAGCCGCATCGCCGTCAGCCCCATGGCGAGGTTGACGAGGAAGAAAGGGAAGGCGGGGATCAGCCGCAGCGTCAGCAGGTAGAAGGGCCCGTCGCGCGCGATGCCGCGGTCGATCGCCGCCGCTCTGGCGCCGAACCGCGCCCGCACCCAGTCGCGCAGCAGATAGCGCGAGGAGAGGAAGGCGAGGCTGGCGCCGATCGTCGAGGCGAAGGAGACGAGGATCGTCCCCGTCGCCAGACCGAAGATCGCCCCCGCCGCCAGCGTCATCACCGCCGCGCCGGGCAGCGACAGGGCCGTCACTGCCACGTAAAGCAGGAAGAAGCCGCCGATCAGCAGCGCCGGCCGCGTCTGGAGCAGAGCCGCCAGCTCCGCCTGTCGGGCCTTCAGCGCCTCGAGCGTCAGCGCATGGTGCAGCCCCGATGCGAAGAAAGCCGCCACCGCCGCCGCGATCAGCGCGAGGAGCAGCAGCTTGCCGGCCGTCCCCTTCGCCATCCCCGCCCTTTCTCGCCTCGTCGGAAAGGCCTAGACTCATCGCGACCTGGAGAGAAGCCATCGCCACCGCGCCGCAGCCCGAAGCCTCGCCCTTCGCCGTGGCCGGCGCGCGGCCGCTCGACCCGGCCAAGTTCCGCGATCCGCTGGTCACCGCCAAAGGCGAGCCGCGCGCGCGGGTGGCGCTGCAGCGGCTCGAGACGCTGTGGCTGAACACCGGCACGCTCTGCAACCTCGCCTGCGCCACCTGCTATATCGAGAGCTCGCCGACCAACGACGCGCTGGTCTATCTGAGCCTCGCCGAGGCCGAGGCCTATCTCGACGAGGCGGCCGCGCTCGGCGCGCGCGAAATCGGCTTCACCGGCGGCGAGCCGTTCATGAACCGGGACATCGTCGCGATGCTCCGCGCGGCGCTGGAGCGCGGCTTCGAGGCGCTCGTCCTCACCAACGCGATGCGCCCGATGCGGCGCTTCGCGGCGGCCCTGCTCGACATCCCGCGCGACGAGCGGCAGCGCCTGACCTTCCGGGTCAGCCTCGATCACCACGGCCGCGCCGTTCACGAGGCCGAGCGCGGCGCCGGTACCTGGGAAAAGGCGCTGTCCGGCCTCCTATGGCTCGCCGCCAACGGCTTCCCGGTCGCCGTCGCCGGCCGCCGCCGCGGCGACGGGGACGAGGCCCGCCGCGGCTACGAGCGCCTCTTCGCCGAGCTCGGCCTGGCCCCGCGCCACCTCGTCCTCTTCCCGGCGATGGACGCCGCTGCGGACGTGCCGGAGATCAGCGAATCCTGCTGGTCGATCCTCGGCGTCTCGCCCGCTTCGCCGATGTGCGCGTCCAGCCGGATGGTGGTGAAGGCGAAGGGCGCCGCCCGCCCGCACGTCGTCGCCTGTACGCTCCTGCCGTACGACGCGCGCTTCGCCTTGGGCGAGAGCCTCGCCGCGGCCGCCCGCCCGGTCCCGCTCAACCACCCCCACTGCGCCCGCTTCTGCGTCCTCGGCGGCGCGAGCTGCTCGGGCTGAGATGCTCTCGGTCGTCATTCCGACGCTGAACGCCGCGGCCGACCTCCCCGACACGCTCGAGCGGATGCGCACCGCCGACGAGGTCGTCGTCGCCGACGGCGGCTCCACCGACGAAACCGCCGCAATCGCCGAGCGCCACGGCGCCCGCCTGATCCGCGCGCCGAAGGGGAGGGGCGCCCAGCTCGCCGCCGGCGCCGACGCGGCGCGCGGGGACTGGCTGCTCTTCCTCCATGCCGATACCTTGCTCGGACATCGCTGGCGCGCCGCGGCCGAGGCGCATGGCGCGGCCGGGCCGGACAAAGCCGCCTGCTTCCGCTTCCGCCTCGCCGACCGCGCCTGGCAGGCACGCTGGATCGAGCGCGGCGTCGCCGCCCGCGTCCGCCTCCTCGCGCTCCCTTATGGCGACCAGGGCCTGCTCATCCCGCGCGCACTCTACGAAGCCATCGGCGGCTACCGTCCGCTGCCCCTGATGGAGGACGTCGACCTCGTCCGCCGCATCGGCCGCCGCCGCCTGCGCCTGCTCGGCGAGACCGCCTCCACATCCTCAGCGCGCTGGCGCCGCGACGGCTGGCTCCGCCGCTCCGCCCGCAATCAGATTCTGCTGCTCCGCTATCTGCTCGGCGCCGATTTGGAGCGACTCGCCGCCTCCTACGCACCTGCTTCTCGAAATGACGGCGCCCGCTCCTGACATTGCTTCTCCGAAACGAGCGCGGAGGGAGCGATGCAAAAGGTCTTCACCGGAATCGTCGACCGGGGCTTCCAGTACGCATCGGGCCAAGCGGTCGGTCGGGAGGAAGCGCCGTCGCCATTTC
>JAXDPC010000145.1:0-3056 GCA_034668525.1 Sphingomonadales bacterium | reverse complement strand
GGAAGCGATCGAGGCTCGTGTCGGTGCGATCCGCCAGCAGACGGAGACCACCACCTCGGACTACGACCGCGAGAAGCTGCAGGAGCGGCTGGCGAAGCTCGCCGGCGGCGTTGCCGTGATTAAGGTCGGCGGGGCGTCCGAGATCGAGGTCAAGGAGCGCAAGGACCGCGTCGACGACGCGCTCCACGCGACCCGCGCCGCGGTCGAGGAAGGCATCGTTCCGGGCGGCGGCGTCGCCTTGCTCTACGCCACCAAGGCCTTGAAGGGCATGGACGGTGCCAACGACGACCAGACCCGCGGCATCGACATCGTCCGCCGCGCTCTGCAGTCGCCGATCCGCCAGATCGCCGAGAATGCGGGCTGGGACGGCGCGGTCGTGGCCGGCAAGCTGATCGACGGCGACGACGAGACCCAGGGCTTCAACGCCCAGACCGAGGTCTACGAGAATCTGGTCACCGCCGGCGTGATCGATCCGACCAAGGTCGTCCGCACTGCCCTCCAGGACGCGGCCAGCGTCGCGGGCCTGCTCATCACCACCGAAGCGGCGGTGAGCGAGCTGCCCGAGGACAAGCCGGCCGGCGGCCCGGGCGGCGGCGGCATGGGCGGCATGGGCGGCATGGACTTCTAAGCCGCACCGACCGAGCGAAGGAGAAGGGCCGGGGAGTCGCCTCCCCGGCCCTTTTTCATTGGCTTGACGGTGGAGCCTCTGCGTTCGATCCTCGGCGCAGGAGGATATCCGGTGGCTTGGCGGAGGCTCGTGTTTCTGGCCGCTCTGCTGCTCGCCGCGCGCGCGGCAACGGCCGAGGCCTGCTCGCTCGCTGGCGATTATGTGCGGCCCTCCAACTTCGAGCTCGTCCAGATCGCCGACGCGATCGTCATCGCGAGACCCGAGCGCCGCATCGGCCGCGGCGACGATTCGCGGCTGGTGTTTCGGGTCGAGGCCGCGGTCAAAGGCGCCCCGCCCGAACGGATCGCGCTCGATGTGGAGCTGGGCAGGACGCAGCCGAGCGATCTCGAGAACCTTTCCGAGTCCCACCCTGAAGGCCATTCCGGGCCGTGCGACCGGACGACATTCTCGCGCCAGGGCCGCTATCTGCTTTTCCTGGAGCGGGCGCCGGACGGCTCCTGGCGGCAGCTCGGCCACGCCTTCTCGCGCATCAGCGAAGATTATGGCGGCGAGGACAATGGCTGGATGCGCTCGGTCCGCCGCTATCTCCGCCTCCAGCAGACCCTCGCGCCGATGGACCAGATCGCGGCGCTGCGAATGATGGCGGAGACCGGCCGCGACACGGGGCGCCCGCTGTCGGCGGGCGAGCGCGCCGACATCGCCGATCATCTGGGGTCGATCTCGCAGTGGAAGCCCACGCTTTTCCTGCTCGACGTCTACGACCGCGTTTCGCGCGACGAGCGGCTTGCCTTCGAACCGCGCCCCGACGCCGCCAATGGGGAGGGGGGCGAGGTCGATCGCCTGCTTTCGCTGGCGACCGGAGAAGCGCCGGGCAGCGCCGCCGAAGGTCCGCGCCGAGAGCGTCTGATGGTCCTGCGCGCGCTCGCGGAAGGCGATCATCCCGGCGCGCTCGCCTTGTTCGAGCGCCTGTGGTCCGACCCGGATGTGGATTCAGCCGTCCGCGGCATCGCATTGCGCTATTTCGCGCGGAACGGACAATATTCCCGGGCTTATGGATGGATCGAGACGCGGCTGCTCGCCGAGCTTCCGTCGCTCGTCGACCGCGATGCCGCCGCGCTCATCCGCGACGTCGCGCGCGTCCAGCAAGGCGATTCCTATGAGGCGGGCAGAGAAAGCTGGCGCGCCGATCCGCATGCTGCCGCGACCTGGCCCGAACTCGCTCTGGCGCTCTATTGGTATCAGGTCCGCACTTTCGGCAGCAACCGCGCCTTGTCGTTTCGAGACGCGCTGGGAGCGATCGACGCGGCCGACTATCGCGCCCGCCCGGACCTCACGGTCGCGCTCGCCGCCAATTTCGATCCGGCCGCGCTGCATTGGGCCATCGCCGAGCTCGACCGGCCGGCAGGATCAGGGGCCCGGCGGAGGCTCAGGAGAGGATTACCCAGCCTGGCTGCCCTTACGGGCCTTGGCTGCCGCGTGGTCTTCGAACCATTATTCGCTGCTGATCCGCACCTTCTGCGCGGGGGGCGACCGCCGACGCCTGGTCATTCGCGCGCTCGGCGAGGACGGGCCGGGCCTTTACCGGGATCTGCTCGGCGGGATGGCGGCCTTTCCCGGCCTTTCGCAGCAGGAGCAGTCCTGGGTGGCCGCCGCCATCGAGCGGATGACCGCGCGCGAACGGCGGAGCACGGGCCCGATCAATCCCTACGACTATCGCGCGGAGCATCCGCGGCCGGTGCGCTGCCGGGACCGCCGCTAGCTTCTCCCCTGCGCGGCCTATTGCCCGTTCGCGGCCTCGCCGGTCGCGTTAGCCTCGTCGGCCGCGACGAGGCTGTCCGGCGACGCATCGATCACGTCGGGGCCGGCGTCGAGGCTGGCGGCGGCGGCGTTGAGCCGGTCGCGCTCGCTCTGGGTGAGGCCGTCGGCGCCGCGCTGCTCGCCGCAGGCGGCGAGGGCGGCAAGCATGGCCCCGCCGACGGCGAGCTTGACGAGGGGGTTCATCGGCTAGTCTCCTCTTCGGCCTCAGCGCGAACCTAAACGATCCGGCGCAAAGAAAAAGGGCCGCGCGCCGGGCGGCGCGCGACCCTCATTCGGTCGCGAAGCTCTGAAGAGCTTAGCGGGCGGCGTTGGTGACCGCGTTGGCGGCGTCGCCCGCGGTGTCGCTCACCGTGTTGGCGGCGCTGCTGGCGGCGTTGCCGGCGTCGGACGCGACGTTCGAGCCGGTCGAGGCGGCCTGGTTGAGCGCGTCGTCGGCGGCGTTCTGCGCATCGGTCGCGTTGCCGACGTCGCCATTGGCCTGGTTGGCGGTCTCGGACTCATTGGCCGCGGCGTTGTTCGCCTCGTCGCCGCCGGTGCAGGCGGCAAGGCCGAGGGTGGCGACGGCAACCATGGTGAGAGCAATCTTCTTCACGGCATCTTCCTTCGATGG
>JAXDPC010000144.1:0-5787 GCA_034668525.1 Sphingomonadales bacterium | reverse complement strand
GCGCGCCGATCGGCCGAACGGAGAGCTGGTCGGCCTTCGCCGATTTCCTCGTGCGATTCAGCGGCTAGTCGGAACCCATCGCCGTTTGCCGCGGCCGTGGCGGGATGCGCACGGCGGTGGGGCCAGGGAGGCCCGGGAAGCGGGGCCACATGCCTTGCACCAGCGCCCGGCGGCTCGACGATTGATCGCCGCCGCGCGCCTCGTAGACCCAGTAGTTCCTGAGGATGATCGGAACGTAGCCGCGCGTCTCCCAATAAGGGAGGGATTCGATGTAGAGCAGGGGATCGCCGTCGCCGACATTCTCCGCCGTCCATTCGGCGATCGGGGCGGGGCCGGCATTGTAGGCGGCGGCGACGCGCGGGAGGAGGCCGCCGGTGCCCGGCCGGTCGCGCAGATATTCGAGATAGGACTGGCCGAACTCGACATTGGTGTTGGGCTCGTTGAGATCGATTCCGGCAGCGCTGTCGCCGCGCCAGCGGGCGATGTCGCCGGCCGTGCCCGGACGGACCTGCATCAGCCCGCGCGCGCCGGCGGGGCTGACCGCGTCGGGGCGGAAGTTCGATTCCTGCAGCGCGTGGGCGAAGGCGAGGGCGCGGTCGACCCGCCACCCGCGCGGCGGCTGCCAGTCGGGCAGGGGATAGCGGGCGAGGGGGTCGACGGTGAATCCGCGCGGCGCATTGTGGGCGAGCCACATCTGGGTCGCCGTGAGGTTGAGATGGGCGGCGACATTTATCAGCGCTTCGTGCTGGTTGGGCCGGCCGATCCGCGCCTGGTGGCGGAGCAATTCGTCGGCGCCGTCGCGCTCGCCGACCTCGGCCAGGGCCAGCGCCATGCGGACGTTGCGCTCGCCGGCGACGCCGCGCCAGTCGGCCCGGGCGAGGCTGCCGCTGTTCGGAATCGTGCTGTGCCTGAGGCCGAGCGCGCGGGCGGCGAGCATGCCGTAGAAGGTCTCGCCCATCCGGGCGGCGCTCCTGAGGTGGGTCTGGACCCGCTCGGGATGGCGGCAGACCATGTCGGAGCGGGCCGCCCAATAATGGCCGGCGGCGCTATGCTCCTGGTCGGTCGAGCGGCTCGCGACCGCGCGGAAGGCATGGCCCGCCGCCTCGCAATCGCCCATCCGCCAGCTGGCGAGGCCCGAGGTCCAGTCGGCATGGATCACCCATTCGCCGCTGCCGCGGCGGGCGCGGTCGGCGACCTGGCGCGCAGAGACGTCGTTGCGGTTGAGATAATAGGACCAGGCGACGCGCTGGCGGAACTCGGTCAGAGCTTCGTCGGGAAGATCGGCCAAGCGCGCCTCGACCAGGGCTTCGGCCTCGGCGGGGCGGTCGGCGACGATCAGGGGCTGGACGAGCGCGTCGAGGCTGGCGACGTCGGACGAGCCCCTGAAGCCGCGCGCGCGGCTACGGCGCGGCTGTTCGCCGCCCCAGACCAGGCGCTGCTGCTGCGGCAGCGGCGGCAGCCCGGTCGCGCCGCGGGTGACGGCGAGCCGGGCGAGCTGCTCGGCCTGGGGCAGCTCGCGGGCGCGGGACAGAAGGGCGAGCAAGGGCTCCAGCTCGACCCGGGGCGACCCCGGCGCGAGGTAGAGGCGCGCGCGGGCATAATCGTGCAGCGGCCCGTCGCCCGAACCGTCCAGCCGGGCGGCGGCGCCGGCCCAGTCGCCCGCGCGGATGGCGGCGAAGACTTCGCGGTACAGGCTGCGCTGCTCGGGCGACAGCACGGGGGCAGTGGAGGCTTGCGCTTCGGCGGCGGCCTCGGCAGCCGGCGCGGGCTGCGCCGCGAGAATCGCGGCGGCGAGGAGCAGCGCGGCCGGGATCCTCATGTCTTCAGTCCTTCGATCAGCAATTGGAGGTCGGCCCAGGCATGGGCCTTCTGCGCCGGATGTTGGAGAAGTTGCCGCGGGGAGATGGTCGCGAGCGCGCGCACCGCGCCGGCATGGGTGGCGACCTCGTGCCAGCGGCCGCGCGCGCGGGCGACGCTGAGGCCGAGCAAAGCGCGCGAGGCGGCGTCGCCGAACAGGAGCAGCGCGCGGGGCGCCGCGAGGCCGATATGGTGGCGGGCGAGGCGGGCGCAGTGCTGCTCGGGCTCGCCGGTCAGGCGTCCGTCGGCGGACCGCAGGCAGGAGAGGGCCGCGAAATAGATGCTGCTCCGGTCGCGGCCGATCGCGGCCAGCATCCGGTCGAACAGCCGGCCGACTTCGCCGGTGAGCAACGTCCCCGCCGCGCAGTCCTCGGCCGATGGCATGTCGATCATCACCATCAGCCCCGCGGCGGGATCGCCGGCGGGACAGACGCGGGGCGCGGAAGGGGCGGCGTGGGGCACGCGGTCCGACGATGCGAGCCATGCCTGGAAGAGGTCGAGCTGGCCGGGCAATTCCTCGACGGCCTCGGCAACCGGCGCGGCCTTGGTCTCGAGGGGCGCCGCCGGCGATCGGGGACGCAGCCAGTCGCGCGGCTCCTCGCCGGCGATCGTGTCGACGCCGGCCTCGAGCCACCAGGCGAGCGCGCTCGCCGCCGCCGCGAAATCCGTTTCTCCCCGCTCCACGGCGCGCACCTGACCGCGTCCGCGCCGGGCTGGTCAACCGCTGGAATGCCGCTTATCTGCAAGCCGTTGGCCGTTTGCGACGACAGGAGTCCGATCGGCGCCGGGAGCGGAGGAGCGAATGGCCGAACGCGAGTCGATGCCCTACGACGTGGTCGTCGTCGGCGCCGGCCCCGCCGGCCTCGCCGCCGCGATCCGCCTGAAGCAGCTCGCCAACGAAGCCGGCGCGGAGCTTTCCGTCTGCGTGCTCGAAAAGGGCTCCGAGGTCGGCGCCCACATCCTCTCCGGCGCGGTGATGGACCCCAAGGGCATCGACGAGCTGATCCCGGACTGGCGCGACCGCGACAGCCCGCTGACCGTGCCGGTGACCAAGAACGAGCATTGGGTGCTGACGGCGCGCGGGAAATACAGCCTGCCGCACATCTTCATGCCGCCCTTCATGAGCAACAAGGGCACCTACACGCTCAGCCTGGGCAATTTCTGCCGCTGGCTCGCCGGCCAGGCGGAAGCGCTCGGCGTCGAGATCTTCCCCGGCTTCCCGGCGGCGGAAGTGCTCTTCCACGAGGACGGATCGGTGAAGGGCGTGGCCACCGGCGACATGGGCGTCGGCCGCGACGGCGAGCCGAGAGCCGACTACCAGCCGGGGATGGAGCTGCACGGCAAGTACACGCTCTTCGCGGAAGGCGCGCGCGGCCACCTCACCAAGCGGCTCAAGCGCGATTTCGGCCTCGACAAGGACAGCCAGCCGCAGGTCTACGGCATCGGGCTCAAGGAGCTGTGGGACATCGACCCCGACAAGCACGAGCCGGGCCGCGTCATCCACACCCAGGGCTGGCCGCTCGACGACGACAGCTGGGGCGGCGGCTTCCTCTACCACCAGGAGGCGGGTCAGGTCGCCTTGGGCTTCGTCGTCGCGCTCAATTACAGGAATCCCTATCTCTCGCCGTTCGAGGAGTTCCAGCGCTGGAAGCAGCATCCGGCGATCCGCTGCTTCCTCGAAGGCGGACGGCGCGTCAGCTACGGCGCCCGCGCGATCAGCGAGGGCGGCTGGCAGGCGGTCCCCAAGCTCGCTTTCCCGGGCGGCGCGCTGATCGGCTGCGCGGCCGGCTTCGTGAACGTGCCGCGGATCAAGGGCAGCCACACGGCGATCAAGTCGGGGATGCTCGCCGCCGAGGCTGCGTTCGCGGCCATCCGTGCGGGCCGCGCCAACGACACGCTCGACGCCTACGAGACCGGCCTCCGCTCGTCCTGGGTGGCGAAAGAGCTGAAGATGGTCCGCAACGTCGAGCCCCTGGTCGCAAAATGGGGCGGCGCGATGGGGACGATGCTTGCCGGCGCCGACATGTGGATGCGCCAGCTGCGCATCGGACTGCCCTTCACCATGCGCCACCATGCCGACAGCGAGACCTTGTGGCGCAAGGACCTGGCCCGGCCGATCGAATATCCGAAGCCCGACGGGGTGATCAGCTTCGACCGGCTGTCCTCGGTCTTCGTCTCGAACACCAACCATGAGGAAGACCAGCCGGTCCACCTCAGGCTCAAGGACCCGGCGATCCCGACCGAGGTCAACCTGCCCCTCTACGACGGGCCGGAGCAGAGATACTGCCCCGCCGGCGTCTATGAATTCGTCGAGGAGGAAGGGAGGACCCGCTTGCAAATCAACGCCCAGAATTGCGTCCACTGCAAGACCTGCGACATCAAGGATCCGACCCAGAATATCGAATGGGTGACGCCGGAAGGCGGAGGAGGCCCCAATTACCCCAATATGTAGATCCGCTCTCGCCTCGCTTCTCGCCGGCGCGCTGGTCCTGCCCGCCGCGGCGCCTGCCGCGCGCACGGACGAGCCCGCAGCGCTGCGTACCTATGTCCAGGCCCGCGCCGCCGCCACGGAGGGCGCGCTCGCGGAAGCCAGCCGCTCCTATGCCGCCGCGCTCGCGGCGGCGCCCGACAATCGGATCCTGGCGTCGAGCGCGCTCGGCCACGCCATCGCCGCCGGCGACCGTACGCTGGCGGTCGCCGCCGCGCGGAGGCTCGAATCGACCGGCGAGGCCACGCCGGAGGTGCGCCTCACCCTGCTCGCCGAGGCGGTGCGCACCGGCGAGTGGCGAGCGGCGGAGGCGCAGGTCGACCAGATCGCGGCGGACCGGGTCTACGCCTTCATGGCGCCGGTCCTGCGCGCCTGGGTGGCGCAGGGGTCGCGGCGCGGCGATCCGATCGCCATCCTCGACGCGATACCCGGCGACAGCCCGGCCCAAGGCTATGTCCCCGAAGCCCGGGCCCTGCTCCAGCTGGCGAGGCGCGGCTCCGACGCGGCGGCCGAATATGCCGCTTTCGCCGACGAGAGCGGGCCGCGCGCCCAGCGCCTGCGCATCGCCGGCGCCGCCCTGCTCACGCGCCGCGGCGACCGCCGCGAGGCGCTCGCTCTGCTCGCGGGATCGGGCGACGCGCTCGCCCGCGCGCGCGCCGCGGTGGCAGGCCGCCGCGCGCTGCCCGGCGCGATCGCGACTCCCGCCGAGGGGATTGCGGAGTTTCTGGTCCGCCTCGCCCTCGATCTCAATTCGCAGGAGGTGCGCCCGCTCGCCTTGAGCTTCACCCGCCTCGCCGGCTTCCTCGCGCCCGACAATAGCGAGATCTGGCTGGTCGCGGCCGAACTGCTGAGCGACCTCGAGCAGCCGCAGGCCGCGCTCGCCGCGCTCGCCGCCATCCCCGCTTCGGACCCGTTCACCGGGTCGGCGCGCGACCTGCGCATGCGGCTGCTGGTCGCGAACGGGCAGCGGGAAGCGGCGGTGGGCGAGGCGCAGGCGGCGGCGCAGGCACCGGGGGCGCGGGTCACGGACTGGACGCGGCTCGGCGACCTCTATGTCGAGCTCGACCGTTATCGCGACGCCGGCGAGGCCTATGAGCGCGCGATCGCGCTGGCCGGCCCGGGCACGGCCGACAATCCGCTCTGGGCTCTGTGGCTGATCCGCGGCGGCGCCCTCGAGCGGGCGGGCGACTGGCCTGGGGGCAAGGCGGCGCTGCAGCGGGCCTATGCGCTCGCGCCCGAGCAGCCGCTGGTGCTCAACTATCTCGGCTACGCCCAGCTCGAGCGGCGCGAGAACATCGAGGAGGCGATGCGCCTCGTGTCGGAGGCGCACCGGCTGGCTCCGGACAACGCCTCGATCACCGATTCCCTCGGCTGGGGCTATTATCTGACCGGCGATCTGCCGCGGGCGATCGGCCTCCTCGAGCGCGCCGCCCAGGGCGAGC
>JAXDPC010000143.1:0-11853 GCA_034668525.1 Sphingomonadales bacterium | reverse complement strand
CGTCGCCACCGGCAGCACCAGCCCGCGCTTCCTGACCGTGGTGGCGTAGACGTGCGCGCAATCGGCGACCGCCTCGGCGACGGTCTCGAACACCCGCGCCCGCTCGAGCACCAGGTCCGCCCCAGACGCCGCCGGCCCCGCGCTCGGATTGGGCCATCCGTCCCGCGGCGCCACCAGCCTGAGGTCGGTCAGCCCGAAATTCAGCATCGCCCGCGCCGCCTTCCCGATATTCTCGCCGAGCTGGGGCCGGACCAGGACGATTGCGGGGGTCCTTCGAGACGGGCCTTCGCCGGGGCTCAGTCCCTCCTCAGGATGAGCGGTTGAGTTTTCCCGCTCTTCCTGAGGAGCCGTTGAGCCTGGCGAAACGGCGTCTCGAAGGATCGTCCGACGCTTCGCAAGGCCCTTCAGAGCGCCGAAGTCGCCCCGCACCAGCGCCTCTTTCTTCGCGCGGCTCCAGCCCTTGAGCTGCCGTTCCGCCGCGAAGGCCTGCTCCCTTTCAGGAAATTGCTCCGACCACAGAAACTCGACAGGGCGCTTGTCACGCGTGAAGCCTGGAATGGCGCCGGATTGATGCTGAGCAGTTCGAGTGGCGAGGTCGTCCGTTTGACCGACATAATAATGTCCGTCGGACAAGCGCAGAATGTAGACATGGAACTGCAAGCACCAAGCCCTTCGAAAGTGGTCCGTCCTTCGAGACCGGCCTTCGCCGAGGCTCAGTTCCTCCTCAGGATGAGCGGTCTAGCGCAAGCCGCTCATCCTGAGGAGCCGCTGAGCTTGGCGAAGCGGCGTCTCGAAGGACCCTGTCAAGCCTCACTCCTTCACCGACCCCGCGAATTCCTCGAAATGCCGGGCCTCGGTGAAATCCTTGTAGACGCTGGCGAAGCGGATGTAGGCGACCGGGTCGACGCCCTTCAGGCCGTTCATCACCAGCTCGCCGATCGCGGCCGACGCGATCTCGCTCTCCCCGCTGGTCTCGATCTGGCGCTGGATGGAGGAGACCAGGCGGTCGATCCGCTCCGCCGGCACCGGCCGCTTGCGGCAGGCGATGGCGATCGAGCGCTCGAGCTTGGCCCGCTCGAACGGCTCCCGCCGCTGGCCCGATTTCACCACCGTCAGCTCGCGCAGCTGGACCCGCTCGAACGTCGTGAAGCGCGCGCCGCAATCCTCGCACTGGCGGCGGCGGCGGATCGAGGCGCCGTCCTCGGTCGGACGGCTGTCCTTCACCTGGCTGTTCTCGTGGGAGCAGAAGGGGCATCTCATCGGACGTGGAACCGAACAAGTCCCGTTCGCCCCGAGCGAAGTCGAGGGGCCCTGCCGAGCGTAGCCGAGGCCAATCCTCGGCTGCGCTCGAAAGGGTGTCTCGACTTCGCTCGACAAGAACGGAAGGGAGGATGCATCAATCCTCCGAATAGATCGGGAAGCGCTTGCACAAAGCCCGGACCCGCTCGCGGACCGCCGCTTCGACTTCGCCATTGCCCTCATGGCCCTTGTCGCGCAGTCCTTCGAGCACGTCCGACATCATGTCGGCGATGTCGCGGAATTCCTGGACTCCGAAGCCGCGGGTGGTGCCGGCGGGCGAGCCGACGCGGATGCCGCTGGTCTTGACCGGGGGCAGGGGATCGAACGGGATGCCGTTCTTGTTGCAGGTGATCGAGGCGCGCTCGAGCGCCTCGTCGGCATCCTTGCCGGTGATGCCGAGCGGGCGCAGGTCGACGAGGGCGAGGTGGGTGTCGGTGCCGCCGGCGACGAGATCGGCGCCGCGCTCGCGGAGGCGGCCGGCGAGCGCCTTGGCATTCTCGATCACGGCGCGGGCGTAGCTCTTGAAGCCCGGCTGCAGCGCCTCGCCGAAGGCGACCGCCTTGGCGGCGATGACATGCATCAGCGGGCCACCCTGCAGTCCGGGGAAGACGGCGGAGTTGATCTTCTTGGCGATCGCCTCGTCGTCGCTCAGCACCATGCCGCCGCGCGGGCCGCGCAGGGTCTTGTGGGTGGTGGTGGTGACGACATGGGCGTGGCCGAAGGGTGAGGGGTGCACGCCCGCCGCGACGAGGCCGGCGAAATGGGCCATGTCGACCATGAAGATCGCGTCGACTTCGTCCGCAATGGAGCGAAAGCGCGCGAAATCGATGTGGCGCGGATAGGCCGATCCGCCGGCGATGATCAGCCGCGGGCGGTGCTCCTTCGCCAAAGCCGCGACCTGGTCGAAATCGATGCGATGGTCCACGGCGCGGACGCCGTACTGGATCGCATTGAACCATTTGCCGGACATGGCCGGCTTCGCGCCGTGGGTGAGGTGGCCGCCCGCGTCGAGCGACATGCCGAGGATGGTCTCGCCGGGCTTGACCAGCGCCAGCATCACCGCCCCGTTCGCCTGCGCGCCGCTGTGCGGCTGGACGTTGACGAAGCCGCAGCCGAACAATTGCTTCGCCCGCTCGATTGCCAGCGTCTCGACCGCGTCGGAGGGGGCGCAGCCTTGATAATAGCGGCGGCCCGGATAGCCCTCCGCATATTTGTTCGTCAGCACGGAGCCCTGCGCCTCGAGCACCGCGCGCGAGACGATGTTCTCGGACGCGATCAGCTCGATCTGGTTTTGCTGCCGGTCGAGCTCGGCGGCGATCGCTTGCGCGACGGTACCGTCGGCCGAAGCGAGGCGCCCGGTGAAGAAGCCCTCGTGCTGGACCTGCGACAGATCGTTGGCGGGGCGGCTGCTCATGCGGGCTCCTTGAAGGCGGGGTTGGAGAGCTTGTCGACGCGGCGCTGGTGCCGTCCCCCGTCGAACGGCGTGGCGAGGAACATCTCAACGCATGCGCGCGCCTGTTCGATGCCGATCAGCCGCGCCCCGAGAGCGAGCACGTTGGCGTCGTTATGCTGGCGGGCGAGTCGGGCCGACAGGCTCTCGGAGACGAGCGCGCAGCGGCAGGCGGGATGGCGGTTGACCGAGATCGAAATGCCGACGCCCGAGCCGCACAGAGCGACTCCCTTGTCCGCCCGCCCCGACGCGATGGCGTCGGCCATCCGGTAGCCGTAATCCGGATAGTCGACGCTGTCGGTGGAGGTGGTGCCGAGGTCGAGCACCTCGTATCCGCCCGAGCGCAGATGCTCGATCAACAGCGTCTTCATCTCCAAGGCGGCATGATCGGCGACGATGGCGATGCGCTCGGCCACTCATGACTCCAACGTTGGGCTTGAGCTACATCGTGTAGTGGAGGGGCCCCCCGATTGCCACCAGAGTTTGTCCTTCGATCACCCCTGGGCCGGTCCCCGTCCGGCGAGCTTGTCGAGCCGCGCGGCGATCCCGGTTCAATTGCAGGGTGGGCTGCAGGTCACCCACAGCGAGCTGATCCGGTCGTTCCAGACGTCCCCGACATAGGAGATATTGCCCATGAACTGATGCCTCCTGCCGCCATTGTTGATGTGCTCGAAGACCGTGGCTGTGCAAGCGCTATGACAGGCTAGGGCAGAGATGCGGTCGTTCCAGCCGCCCCCGACCCAGGTCCGGTTCATGTGCTCCGGTATCTCCCGGCGCTCGCCCCCGAAATTGGGATGTTCGTAATACCAGCAGCCTCGAAAATAGACGTGGGGACCGCCGGTCGTGCCGATCGGCCCTTCTTGGGCGACGACCGGCGTGGATGCCGGAATCGTGACCAGACCGGCAAGGACGACGACGGCAAGTTTGAACAGGCGGCCATTGACCATGACGAACCTCCCACCGGCGGAGCCGGGAAATTGCGGAGAGTCCGCAACTAGGCACATCGGCCGAACGCTCGACGTGACCGCCGTCACGCGCCGCACGAATTCTCGTGGGCAGGAATCGAGCGGCAATCCGCTCGACGGCCGGCTAGGCCGCGGCGTGAAGCTCCAGGCGGACCCAGATCTCGACCAGCGCGCCGGCGAGTCGAATAGACGCTCTCGAACGCGATCAGCTTGGGCGCCTCGGGATCGGCGCCCGTGTTCAGCAGTCCCGCCACGGAGGCCGCGAAGCATCGTAAGCCAAGGCCTGTGCGGACGCGCTGCCGGACCGCCGATTCGGCGGCCCGGAGTGCGTGCGGACCCGGGCCCCGGGTCAGCTGGTATAGAAGCCGATCGAGTCGAGGAAAGTGCCGCTGCGGCCGACAAAGCCCAGGATGTTCGCGTTGACTACGAACGGCGATCCGCCGCCGCCGCCGAACGGGCCGAAGACGCGCTTATCGCTGGTCAGGAAAGTGAGGCTGTCCACGAATTTGCCTGAGCGGCCGGTGACCGCGATGATCGACTCGCCGGGGTTGAACTTGATCGTCGTCGGCTGGCCGCCTGTGCCGCCGTGGCTCGAGACCGTCGTGCTTCCGTCTGGATTGACGTAGGTTGTGCTGATCGCATCGATGAAGGTCCCGGAACGAATGACGATCTGCTTGATGAAGGTCTGGCCGGGGACGGGGATCGGATCGGCAAAAGCGGTTCCGCCGGGGCCGCCATGCAGACCAGTCGTGTTTACGTTTACGAAGAAGCCGAGATTGTCGTCGAGCGTCCCGCTTCGACCGTAGAAGGAATCCACCTCCGCCTCGAGCTCGAACGGCGCCCCGCCGCCACCGCCGAAGGGGCCGTGAGTCCTTTCGCCATTAGGGCCGCGGGTGAGGAATGTGATTTGGTCAAGCAAGGAGCCGCTTCGGCCTCTGACACCGACGACCTTCTCGCCCGGGGCGAGAGTGATTGTCGAGGCCTGGCCACCTGACCCGCCATGAGTCGCCACGAAATTGCTGCCACTCGGGAGACCATAGGTCGTCGAAATATTGTCGACGAACTGACCAGCTCTGACCACGATCTTTTTGATCGCGTTTACGGCTCCGCCGGCTGCTGCCAAGTCATCGAAAGGCGCTCCGCCAGTGCCGCCGAAAGACATTGCCTTTATTACCTGCGTTGCCATCGTGTTATCCTTTTCCACAAACGAGTGGCATAAGGTACGCGCTTCGGAATCCTAAAGAGCAAGGTGATCATCATCCGAAACGGATCATCTATGAACATAGCATTATTTACTCTGTATTTTGATATGATTGTGGCACCGGACGCCGGCCCGATCTGGGCGCATCGCTGACGCCAATTCGCGTCTCCAAGAGAGCGACGAGATCGCCGCCGAGCTCCTGCGCCATCGCCTCGGTATGGCGAGCCGGAGGGTAGGCGCAGGCGCTCGGTGCGCGTGGCGCGAGGAGAAGCTCGACCGAATCGGCTTAACCGACGTTTCGGTGCGCCATATCAGGTTGCATTGCCGCGCCGAGGGTTCTTGAGACCCGTCCGGAGCTTGTTGCCGACCTCGCGCTTCACGCGCGCCGACAATCGTTGGTCCATGTCGCTCAGGAAGCCTGCTACCGCGGCTGCGTCCTCCGTGGCCAGCACGCGCAACGCCCAGGACAGGGCCTTCTCGACCATGTCGTCGCGGTCGCCGGCGAGGCGGCGACAGATCGCCAGCGTGCGCGGGGCTTCGACCCTGCCGCCGTCTGCGCGCCGGTTGAGCGCGACGGTGCTCACCAAAGCCGACCGTCGCAGCCAGCGGTCCGGGGAGCGCGACCAGGCTTCGATCAGAGCGTCGGAGACGAGACCCTGAGCCCATGCGGGGCCGGACAAGGTTCGCGCGAAGGCGTCGACGCTCTCCCAGGAGTCGAGCCCGACCGCGAGCTCGGCCAGCGTCCTGTCGGTCAGCGCCTCAAACGCGGCCTTATGGAATCGGACGAGCTCGTATCCGATCCAGCGGTAAGCATGCCGTTCGTTGAGCTTGCGAGCCGCGGCGAGGATGAAGTCGGCGTTCTGCGCCCGCCACGCCGCCGTTGCGCGTCGCCGCACTTGGCGCAGCTCCGGCACGGTCCGGCCCGCCGCCTGCAGCTCGGAGACGACGGTTTCGACCGTCGGCGCGCGCGTCACGCCGCCAGCCGCATCTCCAGCCGGCTCCAAATCTCGACCAGGGCGCCGGCCAGCTCGCGCATCATTTCCTCGCTGTGCGCCGGTCCCGGCGTGAAGCGGAGGCGCTCGGTGCCGCGCGGGACGGTCGGGTAATTGATCGGCTGGACGTAGCAGCCATATTCGGCGAGCAATATGTCGCTGATCCGCTTGGCGGTGACCGGGTCGCCCACCATGAGCGGGACGATGTGGGTCGTCGAGGGCATCACCGGCAGGCGCGCATCCTCGAAGATCGCCTTCAATTTCGCCGCGCTCGCCTGCTGCGCCTCGCGCTCGGCCGCGCTCGCCTTGAGGTGCCGCACGCTCGCCAGCGCGCCGGCGACGAGGACCGGGGACAGCGAGGTGGTGAAGATGAAGCCGGGCGCGTAGCTGCGCACCACGTCGACGATGTTCTTCTCGGCCGCGATATAGCCGCCCATCACGCCGAACGCCTTGCCGAGCGTGCCTTCGATCACGGTCAGCCGGTGCGCCACCCCGTCGCGCTCGGAGATGCCGCCGCCGCGCGGGCCGTACATGCCGACGGCGTGGACCTCGTCGAGATAGGTGATCGCGTTGTACTTGTCGGCGAGGTCGCAGATCGCCGCGATCGGGGCGACGTCGCCGTCCATCGAATAGACGCTCTCGAACGCGATCAGCTTGGGCGCCTCGGGATCGGCGCCGGCGAGCAGCTCTTCCAGATGGGCGAGGTCGTTGTGCCGGAAGACCTTCTTCTCGCAGCCCGAATTGCGGATGCCGGCGATCATCGAGGCGTGGTTCAGCGCGTCCGAGAAGATGATGCAGCCGGGCAGCAGCTTCGCCAGCGTCGAGAGCGTCGCCTCGTTCGAGATATAGCCCGAGGTGAAGAGCAGGGCGCCGTCCTTGCCGTGCAGGTCGGCGAGCTCGGCTTCGAGCTGGATATGGTAATGGGTGTTGCCGCCGATGTTGCGGGTGCCGCCCGAGCCGGCGCCGACGTCGTGCAGCGCCTCCTCCATCGCCGCGATCACATCCGGATGCTGGCCCATCGCCAGATAATCGTTGGAGCACCAGACGGTGATCGGCTTCGGCCCGTTGTGGCCGGCGAAGCAGCGCGCGTTCGGGTAGGAGCCCTTGTTCCGCAATATGTCGATGAAGACGCGGTAGCGGCCTTCGGCGTGGAGCCGGTCGATCGCCTGCGCGAAGATACGCTGGTAGTCCAATGCTAGCTCCCCGGGGCGCCCCGCGCCTTCATATCAAATCCCGCCCATAAATAGCTAGACCGGGATCGTCGAGCGGTGCGCTTTGTCACAGGGTGCCGACTGCGGTCAGCCCGTAGGCCGCCAGCCCCCGCACATAGGGCCGCCACGAATCGTCGCGCCGGGTGAAGAAGGCGCGGCCCTCGGGCGCGGGCTCGGGCCGTTCCTTGCCGCGCAGCAACCAGGCGGTGCGCCGGGCGATGCCCTCCTTGCCGTCGACGAAGGCGAGCGGCCGCGGCGCGGCGGCGGCAAGCTCCTCCTCGACCAGAGGGAAATGGGTGCAGGCGAGGACGACGGTATCGACTCGCTCGCCGCCCGGCCGGCCGAGCAGCCCGTCCAGCACCCGCGCATAATCCTCGGTCCGCGTCGCCTCGCCGCGAAGCTTCGCCTCGGCCAGCTCGACCAGGTCGGCCGAGCCGTGGCGGACGACGATGCAGTCGCCCGCATGCTCCGCCGCCAGCCGGTCGACATAGGGCTGCACCACCGTCGCCGCCGTTCCGAGCACGCCGATCGCGCGCGACCGCGACAGCGCCGCCGCGGGCTTGATCGCGGGCACGGTGCCGACGATCGGCAGATCGAGCGCGGCCCGCACGCCTTCGAGCGCGATGGTCGAGGCGGTGTTGCAGGCGATCACGACCAGCTCCGGGTCGAACCGCTCGGCGAGCCGGCCGACCAGGGCCGGCACCCGCGCCTCGATCTCATGCTCGGGCTTCAAGCCATAGGGATAGCCGGCATTGTCGGCGACGTAGAGGATCGGCGCGTTCGGCAGCAGCGCCCGGATCGGACGCAGCACCGACAGGCCGCCGATGCCGGAATCGAGGACGAGGATGGGCTTCACCCGCACGCCCTTAGCGGCGGCCGCGGCGGCGCGGTAGCGGGACCGCGCAAGCCCTTGATTCATTTTGTTGTTGCGATCCCGCCTTTGCGTTAGTTTCGCTTTCCGGGGGGTAGGGCGTGACTTTCGACATTCTCGTGGGGCCGCTGGGGGCGCTGCTGATCGGCTATCTCTTGGGCTCGATCCCGTTCGGGATCCTGCTCACCCGCGCCACCGGGGCCGGCGACCTGCGCGCGATCGGCTCCGGCAATATCGGCGCGACCAACGTGCTGAGGACCGGCCGCAAGGGCCTCGCCGCGCTCACCCTCCTGCTCGACGCCGCCAAGGGCGCCGCCGCGATCCTGGTCGTCCGCCTCGTCTTCCCCGGCGAGCCGCAGCTGGAGCCGCTGGCCGCCTTCGGCGCTTTGATCGGCCATCTCTATCCGCTCTGGCTGCGCTTCCGGGGCGGCAAGGGCGTCGCCACCTTCCTCGGCATCCTCGCCGCTCTGCACTGGCCGATCGCGCTCGCCGCCGCCGCGATCTGGCTGGCGATGCTCGCGCTTACCCGCTTCTCCTCGCTGGCGGGGATGACGATGGCGCTGTCGGCGCCGGTCCTCGCCGCTTTGCTCGACCGCTTCGACCTCGCCTTGCTCCTCCTGGGCTTCGCTTTGCTGATCGTCTGGAAGCACCGCGCCAATCTGGAGCGGCTGATGAGCGGGTCGGAGCCCCGGGTCGGGAGACGCGCCGCCGAGGAGGCCTCCGATGCCTGACCCGGCGGCCCCGGCCGACAGGATCGCGCGGCTGCGGCTGATCCGCTCGGAGAATATCGGGCCGATCACCTATTTCCAGCTGCTGGCCCGCTTCGGCTCGGCCCAGGCGGCGATCGACGCGATCCCGGATCTCGCCGCGCGCGGCGGCGGCCGCGCCCCGAGGCTGGTGCCGAAGAGCCAGATCGAGCGCGAGATCGAGCAGGTCGAGCGCCTCGGCGCGCATTATCTGTTCCTCGGCACCCCGCCTTATCCGTCCTTGCTCGCCGAGCTGGAGACGGCGCCGCCGGCCCTGATCGTCAGGGGCCACCTGTCCTTGCTCGACCGGCCCGCCGTGGCCCTGGTCGGCGCCCGCAACGCGTCCGCCGCCGCCTGCCGCTACGCGCGCCAGCTCGCCCGGCAGCTCGGCGCGGCCGGCACCGTCATCGTCTCCGGCCTGGCGCGCGGCATCGACACCGCCGCCCATGACGGCGCGCTCGAGACCGGCACCGTCGCCGTCATCGCCGGCGGCATCGACATCTTCTACCCGCCGGAGAACGAGGCGCGGCAGCGCGACATCGCCGAGCGCGGCCTGCTGATCGCCGAGCAGGCGCCGGGCGTCGAGCCGAGGGCCCGCCACTTCCCCTGGCGCAACCGGATCATCGCCGGCCTCGCTCTGGGCGTCGTCGTGGTCGAGGCGGCGCCGCGCTCCGGCTCCCTGATCACCGCCCGCTGCGCCGCCGAGGCCGGCCGCGAGGTGATGGCGGTGCCCGGCTCGCCGCTCGATCCGCGCGCCCAGGGCTGCAACCAGCTGATCCGCGACGGCGCCACCCTCGTCCAGACCGCCGAGGACGTGCTCGAGGCGATCGAGCCCGGCCAGATCCGCCCTTTCCGCCAGCCCGAGCCCGGCTGGACCGCCCCCGATCCCAGCGCCGATGCCGAGGAGCGCCACCGCGCTTCGGTCCTGGGCCTGCTCAGCGTCACCGCGGTGCCCGTCGACGAGCTCGTCCGCCAGTCGGAGCTTCCCGCTCCGCTCGTCCAGACCGTCCTGCTCGAGCTCGAGCTCGCCGGCCGCCTCGAGCGTCACGCCGGCGGCCGGGTCAGCCTCGCCTAGCCCGCGGCGGCGCGCGTCCCCGCACCTATTCGCCGCGATCGCCCGGGCCGGCGCCGCCGTCGGCATCGTCCGCGCCCGCGATCGCCGGGAAGAGATCGAGCTGCAGGATATCGTCGTCCGGGTCCGCCTGCTGTTCGGCGAGGCTCACTTCGAAGACCGCGCCGGGCCGCAGGGTGATGGTGCCCTGCCCGTCCAGGCGGTGGGTGATCAGTCCCGCGCTCTGGAAGCCGCGCTCGGTCCCTTCCAGATGGTAGCGGACAGGGCGGTTGTCGGCCGGAATCCGCAGGCGGTCGACCCGCTCGCCTTGATCGATCGCCAGCCGGCCCACCGCCTGGCCGTTCAGGTAGACGACGACCCGCTCATATTCCTGGCCCGGGCCGAGCCGGTCGATGATGGTGACGTAGCCGGCGGGGGGAGGGGGAGGGGGCGGAGGCGGCGGCGCCGGCTCGGGCTCGGCGCCCTGGCTGTTCGCCGGCGGGTCCGGTTCCGCCGTTTCGGCGGTCTGGTTCGTCGCTCCGGCCGCGGCCGAATTCGTGGTCGGCGGGGCATAGGCAACAGCCTGGGTCTCCCCGGGGCTAAATCCGCTCGATGCCAAAGCGAGGCCGGCGCCGAGCAGAGCCGAGCCGAACCGGGCCCAGCCGGAAAGGCGCGGGATCTTGATCTCCTTCACCTCGACCCCCCCGCCCATGATCGCCACGATGATGAGGAAGAAGCCGACGGAAACGCCGATGAACTGAGGGGTGAACATGTGCCGCCCTCCTTTCGCGGGAAAGTATGCGGCGATTTCGCCTCCCGTCTGTGGGAAAGCCCACAGTGCAAAGGGGTATTCCTTGCCGGGCGCATCGTTGCGGCCGGTTGCCGGAATCGGGCCGCGACGGCTTTGCAAGCGGGCGAAGATGTGTTCCCTTCCGCGGGAGGAAATCGGGATGGTGGGGAGAAGAGGATGTTGAGAGCGTTTCGGGCCGCCTTGCTGTGCGCGGCGACCGCCGGTCTGGTGCTGCCGGCCCCGGGTCTGGCGCCGCTCCACGCGGCCTCCGCGGCGGCGCAGCAGCAGGGCCGCGAGCCGCTCTGCCGCCGCGCCGCCGGGCTTCCGCAGCTCCCGCCCGAGCTGGCGGCACGCGACCAGGCAAGGCAGGACGACGTCATGGACGACACGGAGGTGTCGGATGCGGTGATGGCCCCGCCACCGCCGCCGCCCCCGGCCGTCGTATCGCCGCCGCCGCCTCCGCCGCCTTCGATGGCGCCGACGCCGACCGGCGAGATCGCGCCGCCGCCGGCCGTCGTGGCGCCTCCTCCGCCCCCCGCGCCCACGCCCGTCGAGATCGAGAGCGACGATTCGTCGATCGTCCTCACCGGCACCCGCCGCGCCGGCCGGGGCGCGCGCCGCCCCGCCGCCGTGGAAAGCCCGCGTCGCGGCGGCGTCGAGGAGCCGCAGTCGGGCCAGCTCACCGCCGGCGAGCATGACGACCTCCTCAATCCCGAGCTCTACGCCCGCTATGTCGCGCGCAGCGGCGGCAGCCTGGTCGGGAAGGGCGTGCCGGTGCTCGACACGCGCCGCGTCTTCACCGTCGCCGTGCAGGACGAGGCCGGCCGGCCGGTGCCGTTCGCCGCGGTCACCTTGACCTGCGCCGACGGCAACACGCTGACGCTGGACACGGTGGCGGACGGGACGGCGGTCTTCTTCCCCGCGATCGACCGGCTCGGCGACAGCGTGCGCGTCAGCGTCGCGGCGGCCGGCCGCACCGGCGGCGAGGGGCGTCCCGTCCGCGTCCTCGGCCGCAGCGAGGCGCAGCGCCACAGGGTCACCATCCCCGGCGCGGCCCGGGCGGTCACCCGCCTCGACCTGTTCCTCGTCGTCGACACCACCGGCAGCATGGACGACGAGCTCGATTATCTGAAGTCGGAGCTGCGGGCGATCGTCGGCGCGCTGCGCGAGCGCCACCGCGAGCTCGACATCCGCGTCGGCCTCGTCGTCTACCGCGACCAGGGCGACGAATATGTCACCCGCACCTTCCCGTTCACCGGCGACGTCGAGCAGATGCG
>JAXDPC010000142.1:0-4778 GCA_034668525.1 Sphingomonadales bacterium | reverse complement strand
GTGCACCGCCACGGCGCGCTTGCCCCGGGGGAGGCGATCGTGTTCGTCGCGGCCGCCGCCGCCCATCGCCGAGCGGCCTTCGATGCGGTCGATTATGTGATGGACCGGCTGAAGACCGACGTGCCCTTCTGGAAATACGAACGTCGCAGCGACGGCGCCCATTGGCTCGAGGCGCGCGACAGCGACCATGCCGACCGCCGCCGCTGGGAGGCCGAAGCAGGATGAGCGGGACCTTCGTGCCCGTCCGCATTGCGGTGCTGACCGTCTCGGACACGCGGACGGCAGAGAGCGATTCCTCGGGCGGCTATCTGGCCGGCGCGATCGAGAGCGCCGGCCATGTCCTCGCCGGGCGCGCGATCGTTCCCGACGACGCGGCGAGGATCCGCGCCGCCGTCGCCGCATGGATCGACGATCCGGAGGTCGACGCGGTGATCTCGACCGGCGGCACCGGCCTCACCGGCCGCGACGTGACTCCGGAGGCCGTCGCGCCTTTGTTCGACAAGCTTATCGAGGGGTTCTCGGTGGTGTTCCACAATGTCAGCTTCCAATCCGTCGGCCTGTCGACGATCCAGTCGCGTGCCTGCGCGGGCGTGGCCAGGGGGACCTTCATCTTCTGCCTCCCCGGCTCCGGCGGCGCGGTGCGAGACGGCTGGGAGAAGGTGATCGCCCCCCAGCTCGACGCGCGGACGCGGCCCTGCAACCTGGTCGAGATCATGCCCCGGCTGAGCGAGTGCTGATGGCGGACGATCTCACCCATTTCGACGCGCGAGGCCGTCCTCGCATGGTCGACGTTTCGGCCAAGCCCGAAACCGAACGCTTCGCCGCCGCGCGGGGCCTGGTGCGGATGGATGAGGCGACCCTCGCCTTGGCCCTGTCGGGGAGCGCCGCCAAGGGCGACGTCGCCCGCGTCGCCGAGCTGGCCGGAACGATGGCGGCGAAGCGGACCGGCGACCTCATCCCGCTCTGCCATCCGCTGCCCCTGACCGCCGTCGCAGTCAGGGTCGAGCCCGACGGGTCGCTGCCGGGCCTCGCGGTCACCGCCGAGGTCCGGACGACGGGCCGGACCGGAGTCGAGATGGAGGCGCTGACCGCCGTCTCAATCGCCTGCCTCACCATCTACGACATGCTCAAATCCAAGGCGCGCGGCATCACGATCGAGCGCATCGAGCTGGTTCGCAAGAGCGGCGGCGCGTCGGGGGCCTGGCGGCGCGAATGACCCTGCTTTCGCTCGACGGGGCGCGCGCGCTCCTGCTCGCGGACGTGGCGCCGGTCGACGCCGAGACTCTGCCGCTCGCCGAGTGCGGCGGGCGCACCCTCGCCGCCGACATCGTGGCGGACCGGGACCAGCCGCCCGATCCGGTTTCGGCGATGGACGGCTATGCGGTGCGCGCCGAAGACGCGGTCGCCGGGGCGGTCCTGACGCTCATCGGCGAGGCGCCGGCCGGGCGCCCCTTCGCCGGCGCAGTCGCGCCCGGCAGCACGGTGCGGATTGCGACCTGGGGCGTCGTGCCGCCGGGCGCGGACCGGATCGTGATCCAGGAGATCGTCGCACGCGACGGCGAGGAGATCCGCATCCTCGAGGCGCCGGGTCCGTCCAGCTATGTCCGCCCTCCAGGCTGCGACTTCCGGGCCGGGGAGGTGCTCGTTCGCGCCGGCGACCTGCTGGCGCCCGCACGGGTCGGCCTCGCCGCCGCCGCCAATCTGGCCGGGCTTGAAGTTCGGCGCCGGCCGCGCGTCGCCATCTTCGCCTCAGGCGACGAGCTGCGCGAGCCGGGCTCGCCGCTGGCGCCCGGCGAAATCGTCAACTCGGCCGCCTACGCGCTGGTCGAGCTGGTCGCGGCCTGGGGCGGCATTGCGATCCGGCACCCGATCCTGTCCGACGACAGCGCCCGTTGCACGGAGCAGATCGCCGGCGCCGGCCTCGACGCCGACATCATCCTGCCGCTGGGCGGCGCCTCTGTCGGCGACCGCGACGTGCTGCGGCCGGTCCTGCAGGGCTTGGGCGCGCGCATGATCTTCGAGCGGATCGCGGTCCAGCCGGGCAAGCCGTGCTGGCACGCCCGCTTTTCTGACGGCAGCGTGGTGCTCGGCCTGCCGGGCAATCCGGCCTCCGCCTTCGTCTGCGCGCATCTGCTGCTGAAGCCGCTGATGCTGGCGCTGCTGGGCCGGGCCGAGCCCGACGATGTGGTCCGCGCCGCCTTGGCCCGCGCCATGCCGGAAGGCGCCGACCGCGAAGTCTATTGGCGCGCCCGCCTCCGCGTCGACGATGGGGGGCGCCTCGAAGTCACGCCCGACGAGCGCCAGGATTCGAGCCTGCAGACCCCCCTGGCCGCCGCCAACGCCCTGATCCGCCGCCTCGCCAACGCGCCGCCCGCGGCGGCGGGCGACATGGCCGAGGTGCTGCTCATCGGGTCGCTCTAGCACGGCCACCGCCCGACTTGCGCAGTGCC
Organism: Sphingomonadales bacterium; assembly: GCA_034668525.1. GTDB lineage: Bacteria > Pseudomonadota > Alphaproteobacteria > Sphingomonadales > Sphingomonadaceae > Allosphingosinicella. Next base: position 2,328 of record JAXDPC010000142.1, on the reverse strand, counting down.
GTCAACGCGGGACGGGGCGCGCCCGCATTGTTCTTCTCCCAATGTCAAAGAGCCGCGCCGAACCTTGCGACTCGACAGGGGCTACCGGACCCGCCGCCCCCGCAAATAGGTGGCGGCGACGGCCCGGTCGTCGCCCAGCACCTGCAGGGCGAACAGCCGGTCGTGCAGCGAGGCGCCCGCGCAGCGGCGGGCGAGCAGGGGCGTGGCGCGCTCGTCGAGGACGACGAAATCGGCCTCCTGCCCCGGCAGCAGGGCGCCGACCCGGTCGGCGATGCCCATCACCCGGGCGCCGCCGGCGGTGGCGAGGTGGAGGGCGCGGAAGGGGTCGAGGCTGGCGCCCCTGAGCTGGCAGGTCTTGTAGGCCTCGCCGAGCGTCGAGAGGATCGAGAGGCTGGTGCCGGCGCCGATGTCGGTGCCGATGCCGATGCGGACCCCGTGACGGTCAGCCGAAGCCAGGTCGAACAGGCCCGAGCCGAGGAATGCGTTGCTGGTCGGGCAGAAAGCGATGCCCGAGCCCGCCTCGGCCATGCGGGTCAGCGCGCGGTCGCTCATGTGGACGCAATGGGCGAAGACCGAGCGCGGCCCGACCAAGCCGAAGCGGTCGTAGACGTCGAGATAATCGGCGGCCTCCGGGAAGCGCTGCGCGACGAACGCGATCTCGCCCGGATTTTCGGAGAGATGGGTGTGCATCAACACGTCCGGATGCGCGGCGACCAGAGCGCCGGCATCGGCGAGCTGCTCCTCGCTGGAGGTGGGCACGAAGCGCGGCGTGACCGCATAGCCGAGGCGGCCGCGGCCGCGCCAGCGGGCGATCAGCGCCTCGGTGTCGGCGCGGCCGGAGGCAAGGGTGTCGCGCAGCCCTTCCGGCCCCAGGTCCATCAGCACCTTGCCGGAGACGATCCGCATGTCGCGCGCGAGCGCGGCCTCGAACAAGGCGTCGACCGAGCCGGGGTGGACGGTAGCGAAGACGAGCGCGCTGGTGGTGCCGTGCCGGAGCAATTCGTCGAGGAAGAAGCCGGCGACCTCGTCGGCATGGGCGCGATCGGCGAAAGCCTTCTCGGCCGGGAAGATATGGCGCTCGAGCCACTGCATGAGCTGCTCGCCGTGCGAGGCGATGCGCGCGACTTGGGGATAATGGACATGGGCGTCGACGAAGCCGGGGACGATGAGGCCGGGCAGATGCTCGACCGCAACGCCTGGCGGATCGGCATAGGGACCGCACGCGGCGACCATGCCGTCCTCGACCAGCAGCAGCCCGTCGGCGAAATGGCGGATCTCGCCGCCCAAGGCGGGATCGTCGGGGACGGCGAGGATCTCGCCGCGAAAGGCCGCGGCGGTCATCCCGGCACCTCCCCCAGCAGCAGCAGTTGCGCGATGACGGCGATGGCGATGACGTCGGGCTGCTTGTCGGGGATGCCGGGAATCCCGATCGGGCAGGTGAGGCGCGCCGCGTCGATCCCGTCATTCCGCAAGCGCGAGAGAAAGCGGGCGCGCTTGGTCTCGGAGCCGATCAGCCCGACAAATTCGGCCCGCGAGCGCAGCGCGGCCGCGGTGAGGCGATAATCGAGCGCGTGGTCGTGCGTGAAGACGAGCACGGCCGCGCCCGGCTCGGCCGCCTCCGCGCAGGCGACCTGCGCATCCTCGTCGAGCAGGGAGACGCCCGGCAGATTGCGGTCGGGGCGCGAATCGAACCAGGCGAGGCGAAAGGGCAGGCGCGGCAGCCGGTCGGCCACGGCGACGCCGACATGGCCGGCGCCGAACATCAAGAGGGGACGGTGGCGGCGCCGGTCGTCGGGCTCGATGAAGATGGTGCCCTCGCTGGGCTTGTCGGAGCGCGGCGGCAGCGGCGGCTTGACCCCGGCCTGGACATGCTCGGCCGGGAAGCGCTCGACGGGCCGGTTGGAGTCGTAGAAATAGGTTGCGATGGGCTTGCGCCGCTCGACATAGTCCGTCCAGTCCCACCGCTCAGGGTCGGGATCGACATGCTCGATCATCAGGCGGACCTGACCGCCGCAACATTGACCGAGCAGCGGTCCGAGCGGCCAATCCTGCACGCGCCAGCTGCCGGGGGGTGAAGCCAGGATCGCGCGCGCCTGCTCGGTGGCTCGAAATTCGAGCGCCCCGCCGCCGATGGTGCCGACCGACTCCTCGGCCGTCACCGTCATCCGCGTTCCCGCCCGGCGCGGCGCCGATCCCTCGGTCGAGAGGATCGTCACCAGCGCGACCGGCCGCGATCCGCGGGCGGCGCGCAGAGCCTCGAGCCAGTCACCCATTGCGAGCTCGGAGCTCGTCGATCGCGGCGAGGAGGCGCTCGGGCGTGGCGGGGGC
>JAXDPC010000141.1:0-5323 GCA_034668525.1 Sphingomonadales bacterium | reverse complement strand
GCACCGAGGTCGAGCCGCCGGTCAGCATCAGCGCGGCGCGGGTCGCCTGCTCGCGCATCGCGCTGCGGCCGAGATCGTCGAACGGCGCCGGCAGCACGCTGTCCGCCCATTCGCCGGCGAGCAGGGTGTTGGCGTAGAGCGGCGACAAAGGCGCCGGCTCGACCGCGACCGTGTTCCAGTCGGCGCCGAGCTCGTCGGCGAGGATCTGCGGCAGGGCCGTGTATACGCCCTGGCCGATCTCGGTCTGCGGGACGGCGACGACGACCCGTCCGTCGGCGCCGATCTTGAGGAAAGCGTTGAACAGTTGCTCGCCCTCGTCGGCGACGAGATTGGGCCGGTAGCTGCGCGGCCAGAGCTGCCAGGCGACGAGCAGGCCGAGCCCGGCGCCGCCGCCGATCAGCAGACCGCGCCGGCTGATCCCTCTCCTGGCCGGCGCCCGCGCCATGCTTCCTCCGCCGCCGCCCGCGTCAGCGCGCGGGGCAGCTCGACTCCGGCCCCTCGATCAAATCGAGGCAACGGCCGTCGATGGTGCCGGCGGGGATGGTCAGCCCGATCGTCGCCGCGAGGGTCGGCAATATGTCGACCGTCTCCACCGCGAGCGGCTGCTCGAACGGCCGCATGCCGCGCCGCCAGAACAGGATCGGCACCCGTCGGTCGTAATCCCAGGGGCTGCCATGGGTGGAGACGTAGCCGCGGCTTGTGTCCGCGATCGGGGTCACGCGCGGCCGCAGCAGGACGACGAGGTCCCCGGAGCGCTCCGGATCGAACGAGGCGCGAGCGCGGTCGAGGAGGGTCCAAGCGTCGGGCGGGCCGCTCGGGCTCGGCGCCGCGCGAAGCTGCTCCTTCGTAAACACCTCCGCCACCTGCGGATGGGCGCGGTAGCGCCGCGCCGCCTCCGCCACCACCCGCGCGCGAACCGCCGGCGTCAGTGCCCGGTCGACATAGATGTCGCCGAACGGGCCGTCTCCGATCAGCACCGGCCCCGGGATGCCGAGCGCGCCGCCGACGGCGCGGCCCATGTCGGCGGCGGTCAGCGCCGGATCGACCCGCGACGCGGCCGCCGCGCCGTTGGCATTGGCGCGCTCGGGTATGTCGACGCCGCCATGATCGGCGGTGAGGACGACGAGATAATCCACGCCGGTGCGGTCCATCCGCACGAAGAAGTCGCCGAGCGAGCGGTCGAGCTCGATGAGCTGCTGGCACATCTCGGCGCCCTGGGTGCCGTAGGTGTGGCCCACATAATCGGTCGCGGAGAGGCCGACGATGAGCAGGTCGGTGGCGGCCCCCTGGCCGAGGCGCATCTCGTCGCGCAGCGCCATCGCCAGCGCGAGGGTGGCCCCGTCCATCTCGGGCGAGGCGCGGAAGGCGCGGGCATCGCCGGCGTCGCGGGCGAAGCGGTGCGAGCCCACCGGCTGGCCGCCGCCGCCGAGCGGCACCGCCCGGGCGCGGGTCTCGCAAAGCGGCGACAAAGCGAGGGCCGGCGCGGGGCGGGCCAGCGCCGCCGCGATCGCCTGGTTGGCGCGGGTGACGGCGTCCGTCGGCTGGTGCTGGTTCTGGCTGGTGAAGTCGCGCCCACCCCACCACCAGCGCTGGTCGACCGCGCGGCCGCCCATCATGATCGCGGCGCGGTCCTTGCCGGCGACGGCGACCACGCGGCTGGCCGGGTTGGCGCGCTTCATATGATCGCCGAGGGCCGGAACCCGCAGGAACTGCGGCGAGACCGTATAGTTGCTCGAGCTGCTCCCGGCGACGCTGGGATCCTCGGAGCAATAGACGCTCTTGTCCTCGCGGCCGAGCGAGAGGTCGTACCAATTGTTGGCGATGATCCCGGTCCGCGACGGCCGCGATCCGGTGAGGATGGTGGAATGGCCGGGGCAGGTCTCGGTGGCGGCGTGGGACTGATAGCCGGCCGGGAACACCATCCCGTTGGAGAGCCGCCTGAGGCCGCCGGTGAAATGCTGGCGATACTCGGCGAAAAGGTCGGCGGAGAACTGGTCGACCGAGATCACCACGATCAGCCGCGGCGGCCCCTGCGGCGCTGCCGGCGCCTGGGGCTGGGGCTGGGGCTGGGGCTGGGCCTGCGCCAGCGCGGCGCTGCCGAGGACCGACAGCATGAGGGAAATGGCGGCGCGCTTCAGCTTCATCCCGGGCTCCTCGGCGTTCGGACGCGCGACGGCCATGCCACAGCGGCGGGCGGAATCAACCGCCCTCTCGACTGCGCCGCCCCGGACGCTATCGCCGGCCCCGGCCGCACCGCAACGAAAGTGGACGAAATGGACGCAGCATATCGGGCCGGCGAGCGCCGCCTCCTCCAGGCCGCCGTCGCGCTCGCCTGCCTGGTGCCGCTGGCGATGGGCGCGGCGGGCGTGGCGCGCGGTCCGGACGTGCTGCATGGCGTCGCCGCGACGCCCGCCGATCTCGACAGCCACTTCCGTTACCTCTCGGGCCTCCTCTTCGGCATCGGCCTCGCCTTCGCCTGGTGCATTCCGGCGATCGAGCGGCGCGGCACCCTTTTCCGCCTGCTCGGCCTCATCGTCGTGGCCGGCGGCCTCGCCCGTCTCGCCTCGCTCGCGGCGGTCGGACTGCCCGGCATCGGGCACGTGTTCGGGATCGTGATGGAGCTCGGCATCGTGCCGATGCTGATGCTCTGGCAGGGCCGGGTCGCGCGCGCGGCCTGAACGGCAAAAGGGCCGCCGGGACTTGCCCAGCGGCCCTTCTACATGGTCAGCGGCCGGAAGCTCCAGCCCGGAAGACCTTGAAAGACTTAGCCTTTCATCTCCCGAACGAGCTGGACCGACCTCTCTGCTGAACCATGAGACATCGGATCACCTCCTTTCGCTTGTTGAACAGGCCGTCACTATGAGTCGCGCGGAATCGGCGATCAAGACTTGAACTCGATTATTTTGGCGCTAGTCTTCCCTGCTTCGCGCCCCTCGCGGCGCGGCTCCCGCAGCTCAGCCCCTGCAATCCTCGACCACGCGCGCCGGCTCCGGCCAGGCGGGCACGATCAGCACCGGCAGCACCCCCGCCTCGACCGCGAAACGCCCGCGGCTGAACAGGATCGCGTCGAGCAAGGGATCGGAGGCGGCGAGGCTCGCCTCGAGGCCTTCCGGGGCGCTCCGTGCCGGCAGCGTGCGCGCGGCAGTGCTGGTGCGGACGGCCAGGGTGCCGGCAGTGGCCGGCGCGGCGCCGCGGCGCTCGATCGTCACCCGCCCGGCGCCGTCGCAGCGGACCACCAGGCTCGGCTGCCCGGCCGGGCCGTAGGCGGCGGTCGCCGTCGCCGGATCCCAGCTCCAGTCGCCGGGGCTGAGCGGCGCGTCCGGCCACTGCCGGGCCGGCGGCGGCGCCGGGACGGGAGGCTGGACCCGCGGCGGCGGCCGAACGACCGGACGCGGTTCGGGCGCCGGTGCGGGGCGCGTCGCGCAGGAAGCGAGGACGATAGCGACCCCCGCCGCAAGCGCGATACGCGAAACTCCCATCACGCCGCTCCCGCTCACCGTCCGCTCAACGCCCGGACGCGGCATTCGCCTCATTGCCGGCCGGTGCCGACTGGGCGTTGCCGGCGTCGGGCGCCGCGCCGGCGGCCGCGGTCTCGCGCGGGAAGCCGTTGGCGCAGCCGGTCGCGAAGGCGCCGATCAGCGGGCTCGGCGGCAGCACCAAGGCGGTCCCGTCGCCGAAACGGAGGATGATCGGAGCCTGCGCCGACGCCAGCTGCTGGATCAGCGGGTCGCCGCCGGCGAGCGCGGTGCGTTGCGCGGGACTGCTGCCGCCGGCCGCGCCCATCGTCAGCTGCCGGGTCTGGCCGCCGATCGCGACGGTAACCGTCGCCGCCGATCCGGGCGGCACCGCGCCGGCCCGCTGCAGCACCAGCCCCCCACCCTCGACGCAGGCGACCGTCACCAGCGGCGCCGTCCCGGCGGGACCGAATTCGAGCGAGGGCTGGTCCTCCTGAAGCGAGCGCCGCCATTCGCCGAGCGCGGGCTCGCGCTCGTCGCCCTGCTGCCTGCGCACCTGCTCGACCGCGCTGTAGCTTTCGTTGCTTTCGGCGGGCCGGACGCTCGCATCCTCGCTGCGCGCACAGCCGGCGAGCAGGATCAGAGCGAAAGCGGCGGCTTGAGGCTTCATCGTCGGGCTCCCGTTGGCGCTGCACGCCTCCTAGGTCGGCAGGGAACGGATGTCACGAGGCTGCGGGATTTCCCAGCGCGGGCCGCTTCGCTTAAGCTCGCCCGATGCCGACGGCCGAACAGACGGAGCGCTTCCGCCGCGATCTCGAGGCGCTGGCGGGAGGGCCGCCGGGACGCCTCGGCGTGGCCGTCTCGGGTGGACCGGACAGCCTCGCTTTGCTCCTCCTCGCTCACGGCGCGTTCGAGGGCCGGACCGAGGCCGCCACGGTCGACCATCGCCTGCGGCCCGAAAATGCGGATGAGGCCGCCCTGGTCGCCCGGCTCTGCGGCGACCTCGGCGTGCCGCACGCGACCCTCGCCGATCCGGCCTCGGCGATCGCCGGCGCGGGCGCGCAGGCGCAGGCGCGCGCCCTCCGTTATCGCCTGCTCGCGGGCTGGGCGGGCGAGCGCGGCATCGCCTGGCTCGCCACGGCCCACCATGCCGACGACCAGGCCGAGACGGTGCTGATGCGCCTCGCCCGCGGGTCTGGGCTCGGCGGGCTTTCGGGGATCCGATCGCGCCGCGATGAAGGCGCGGTGACGGTGCTTCGGCCGCTGCTCGGCTGGCGCCGCCAGGAGCTCGCGGCGATCGTCGCCGAAGCGGGCTTCGACCCCGTCGACGACCCTTCCAACCGCTCCGACGCCTACGACCGCACCCGGTTCCGCACCCTCCTCAGCGGGAGCGGCCTCCTGCCCGCCCCGCGCCTCGCGGCCGCCGCCGCCCATCTCGGCGAGGCCGAGGAGGCGCTCGCCTGGGCCGCCGAGCGCGAATGGCAGACGCGGGCCCGCGCACAAGACGGCTTCATTCTGCTCGATCCGGGCGGGCTGCCGGCCGAGCTTCTCCGCCGTGTTTCGGCGCGGGCGATCGATGACGTCCGCGGCGGCCGCGGCGACTGGCGCCGCGACAAGCTCGCCGGCATTCTCGCGCAAGTCGCGGCCGGCGGCTGTGCGACCCTTGCCGGGGTGCGGGTGACAGGCGGGTCGATCTGGCGCTTCGAGCCGGAGCCGCCGCGCCGCGGTCTAGCGCGCAAGCCGCGGCCGCCGCTATAGCATCCGGGACAAGCACGGAGTCGAAGCATGGGCCGGGTCGACGCGATCGCGAAGCATATGGGCGAGGCGCCGGTCGCCTCGGTCGAGATTCCCTCGCTCGAGGGGCGCGT
>JAXDPC010000140.1:0-10345 GCA_034668525.1 Sphingomonadales bacterium | reverse complement strand
AGCCACATGGATTTCGACCTAGTCCGCCGTTTCAACAGCGCCGAAGAGAGCGAAGACTGCCCCTGGGGCTGTTTCAACGGCATGGCCTATGTGAAGCTGCGGCCTGGCGTCGAGGCGGCGCAGATCAATGCGCGCATGGCGGAATGGGAGCGTCGCAACGTGCCGGAGAGCGTCTTCTCCGGCTTTCGGCTGCGAGACCGTTTCGACTGGCGCCTCACCAACGTCGCCGACGTCCATCTCGGCCCCGCCCAGGGGGGCGACCGGCCGGGCAACGACATGCGCACCCTCGCCACCTTCGCCATCGTCGCTTTGCTCATCCTCGGCATAGCCGTCGCCAATTTCGTCAACCTGGCGACCGCCCGGGCGAGCCGGCGGGCGCGCGAGGTGGCGGTGCGCAAGGTGCTGGGCGCCACGCGGCGCCAGCTCATTGCGCAGTTCATGGGGGAATCGGTGCTGCTCGTCACCGTCGCGATGCTGATCGCGCTGACGCTGATCGAGATCACCCTGCCGGCGTTCGGCCGTTGGCTCGATGCGGACCTCCGGGTCGATTATTTCGGCAGCCTCGGCCTCGCCGTGGCGGCGCTCGGCATCGCGGTCGGTCTGCTCGGCGGCCTCTACCCGGCTTTCTACCTGTCGCGCTTCCAGCCTGCCTCGATCCTGAAGGCGAATCGCTCGGCCCCGGACACGCCGGGGAGCAGCCGGTTGCGGCAGGGCCTGGTCGTCGCCCAGTTCGCGGTCTCGATCGGTCTCATCGTCTGCACGGCCGTGGTCTACAAGCAGACCATGTTCGCGCGGACGGTGGACCCCGGCTACCAGCGCGAGGGGCTGATCACGATCGAGGGCCTGCGCTCGCCGGAGGTGCGGGCCGTGCGCGAGACGCTCACGCGCCAGATCGAGGCGATCGAGGGGGTACGCAGCGCTGCAGGATCGATGATCGTGCCGGGATCGGGGCAAACTTTGCTCACCCATGTCAGCCTGCCCGGCCGCACCATGCCGGTCGAGATCGGCTGGTACAGCGTCGAGCCGGACTTCTTCGAGACGATGCGGATGGAGATGGTCGCCGGGCGGCCGCTCTCCGAAGCGCAGGCGCAGGACAATGTGCGCGTCCCGCTCGAGGACAGCCCGGAATCCCTCGCGGCGCAGCGGCAGGTCGCGTCGCGCGGCTTCAACATCGTCGTCAACCAGGAGGCGGCGCGGCGCCTCGGCTTCGCGCGGCCGGGCGATGCCTTGGGGCGCCAGGTTTCGATTCCCGTCTTCGGCGAGGACATCGGGCCCGTCGCGGCGACGATCGTCGGCGTGACCCGCGACACGCGCTTCCGCTCGCTGCGCGAGACGGTCGAGCCGATCGGCTATTACGATCTCGGCCTCTACCGCTGGCTGGCAGTGCGCATCGACGGGCGCGACCCGCGGGCGGCGATGGGACGGATCGAGCGAGTCTGGCAGAGCCTGCTGCCGACCATCCCGTTCGCGGCGGAGTTCAGCGACGAGAAGCTCGCCGCTTTCTACGATCAGGACGAGGCCCGGGGGCAGACTTTCGCCGGCTTCTCGCTGCTGGCGGTGCTGATCGCGTGCCTGGGACTGTTCGGCCTTGCCGCGTTCACGGCCGAGCGGCGGACCAAGGAGATCGGCATCCGCAAGGTGTTCGGGGCTCGCAGCCGCGACATCGTGAGGCTGCTCGCCTGGCAATTCTCGAAGCCGGTGATCCTGGCCAATCTGATCGCCTGGCCGGTCGCCTGGTGGGTGATGCGCGACTGGCTCAACGGCTTCGACGCGCGCGTCGCGCTCGGTCCGGAGCCGTTCCTGGTCGCAGGGTTCCTGGCGCTGGCGATCGCGATCGGCACCATCGCCGGGCACGCGCTCAAGGTCTCGCGCACCAATCCGATCCACGCGCTTCGCTACGAATAGAGATCCGCCGGGGGCCGCCGAGGAGAACAGCAATGTGGCGCAATTATCTCACGGCCGGCCTCCGCTCTCTGATGCGGAGCAAGGCCTATACGGCGATCAACGTGTTCGGCCTCGCCATCGGAATGGCGTCCTGCATCCTGATCCTGATCTTCGTGCGCCATGAGCTGAGCTACGACAAATGGCTGCCCAACGCGGAACGCACCTTCCAGGTGCAGAGCGAGCGCGTCGCCACCGAAGAGCCGCCTTCGTTCCTGCAGACCAGCTTCTATCCCGTCGCGGCGCTGATCGAGCGCGACTTCCCGCAGGTTGAGCGCGCCGCGGCGCTGTGGAAGACCCGCCCCGTCGTCCTGGTCCAGCGCCAGCCCGTCTATGTCGACATGCTGCTCGCCGACCAAGATTTGTTCGAGGTGCTCGAGCTCGAGTTCGTCCGGGGCGACCGTCGCACCGCGCTCAGAGATCCCGACTCGCTGGTGGTCACGCAGAGCGAGGCGCGGCGCTTTTTCGGGAACGGCGATCCGATGGGCCGGGTGCTGCCCGTCGTCCGCCAGGGAGAAACGGTCAATCTGCGCGTCACCGGCGTCATCAGGGACGTACCGGAGAACAGCCATCTCGCCCTCACGCTGATCGGCCGCCTCCACCCCGGCGTCTTCCCCTCCGAACCCGAAGCGCTCGGCGCGTGGAACCGGATTTCGAGCTATGTCTACGTCCGGCTTCGGCCGGGCGCCGACGCCGCCGCGATCAACGCGGCGCTCCCCGCTTGGGAGCAGCGCGTGATCCCGCGTTCGAGCACCGGCAGCGGCGAGATGAGCCGCGCCGACCGATGGGCGCTGCGGCTCACCAATGTCCGCGACGTCCACCTCGGAGCGTTCCGGGAATCGGGGATGACCCGGGGCGGGGACATGCGCACGATCATCACCTTCTCGATCGTCGCCTTGCTGATCCTCGCCGTCGCCTGCGTCAATTTCGCGAACCTGACGACCGCGCGTGCCAGCGAGCGGACGCGCGAGGTCGCTCTTAGGAAAGTGCTCGGAGCGCGGCGCGGGCAGCTGATCGCGCAGTTTATCGGGGAGGCGGTGCTCCTCGCCGGGATGGCCGCGGTGGTAGCGCTCGCCGCCGCGGAGCTCGCCCTTCCGGCCGTCGCTAGCCTCGTCGATGCGCAGCTCGAGCTCAGCTATTTCGGCGAAGGCGGAATGCTGTTCTGGGTCGTCGCCCTCACGCTCGTCGTTGGCGCTGTCGGGGGCAGCTATCCTGCTTTCTATCTTTCGGGCTTCCGGCCCAGCGCGATCCTCCGCGCGGGACGATTTGGCGAAGGGACGGGCGGGGGACGGCTGCGCACGATCCTCGTCGTCGGCCAGTTCGCAGTCTCGATCGGGCTGATGATCTGCACGGCCGTCGTCTACGCCCAGACGATGCACGCGCGAGAGGCCGACGCCGGTTACCGCCGCGACGGCCTCCTGGTCATCGAGAACCTGTCCCGCTCGCAGGTCCAGCCGCTCGCCGAAACGCTAGTACGAGAGGTTGGGCGGATCGAGGGCGTGCGGGCGGTGGGGCGCAGTGAGATCTCTCCGGCCGAGGAAGAGCGGAGTACGACCCATGTCGAGCTTCCCGGCCGCGCGGAACCGGTCGCGGTTGGCGCCTACATCGTCGATCCGGGTTTCCTCCAGGCGATGGAGATCGCGATCGTCGCGGGGCGCGGCTTCTCCGCGGACCAGGCGCTCGACGATGCGACGGCCGCTGTCGACGCGGAATGGGAGGCGCTCGCCAATCGCGGGATCAACGTCGTCGTCAGCGTGGCCGGAGCGCGCCAGCTCGGCTTCCGAACGCCGGCCGCCGCGCTCGGCCAAACACTGAGGATCGAGTCGGTCCCGGCCACCATCGTCGGCGTCACGGCCGACGTCCAGTACCGCTCGGCGCGCGAGGAGATGGAGCCCATCCTCTACATCATGAGCCGCACCGACCATGACAGCATGATCGTGCGCTATGAGGGCGTCTCGCCGCAGGCGGTGCTCGACCGCGTGCGCGTCGTGTGGCGTCGCCTGGTGCCCGAAGTCCCGTTCGAGGGGGCCTTTGCCGAGGACCTGGTCGCCGAGCTCTATCGCGCCGAGGAAGGCCGTGGGCAGCTCTTCGCTCTGTTCGCCGGCCTCGCGATCGTGATCGGCTCGCTCGGTCTCTATGCGCTCGCGGCCTTCGCGGCGGAGCGGCGGACCAAGGAGATCGGCATCCGCAAGATCCTCGGCGCCCGCACGGCCGACATCGTCCGGCTCCTCGTCTGGCAGTTCCTGCGCCCGGTGGTGATCGCGAACCTGATCGCCTGGCCGGTGGCCTGGTGGGCGATGCGCGACTGGCTGAACAGCTTTTCGGAGCGGATCGATCTCAATCCGGCCTGGTTCCTCGCCGCCGGCATCGCGGCGCTCGCCATCGCGACCGGCACGATCATCGGCCACGCGCTCAGGGTCGCGCGCACCAACCCGATCCACGCGCTTCGCTACGAATAGGTCCAGATCGGCCTTTTCTTCCGCTGGCGGGCGCGCGCGCCTTCATGCTAGCTCCCGCCTGGGACGGTGGGGGCAAGTCGCGGATCATGTGGCGCAATTATGTGAAGGTGGGCCTCCGCTCGCTGGCCCGGAGCAAGACCTACGCCTTCATCAACATCTTCGGCCTCGCTTTGGGCCTCGCCGCCTGCCTGCTGATCCTGGTCTACGTCCGCTACGAGACCAGCTACGACGAATGGGTCCCGGACGCTGAGCGCGTCTACCAGGTCCAGACGACCAGCCTCGACCCCGACGAGAGCGAGTCGCCGCTCGATCAATATGCGCACGGCGTCCTCGCCGAATCCTGGGCGCGCACCTTCCCGCAGATCGAAGCGATCGCGCGGATGGACGAGGTCAATCCGGTCTTCCTCAGGAACGGCCAGCCGAGCTTCGCGCCGATGCTGCTCACCGAGGCGAACTTTCTTCAGATCGTGCGCTTGCCCTTCCTGCGCGGCGATCCCGCGACGGCGCTGCAGAGCCTCGACGCGCTCGTCCTCAGCCGCAGCGAGGCGATCAACCGCTTCGGCGGCATCGATATCATCGGCGAGACCGTCACTGCCGTCCGCCGCGGCGAGCAGTATAATCTGCGCGTCACCGGCGTGTTCGAGGACCTGCCGCGCAGAAGCCACATGGCGTTGCGCATGCTCGGGCGGCTCGGGGAAACCGATCGCGAGGAATGCGGCTGGGGCTGCATCAACGGCTTCGTCTATCTGAAGCTGCGGCCCGGCGCCGATCCGGCCGCGATCGAGCGGCAGCTGCCGGACTGGGAGCGGCGCGCGATCCCGCCGGTCGACGTCGGCGGCCAGCAAAGGCGCGAGGGCGACCGCTTCGACTGGCGGCTGGTCAACGTCCGCGACGTCCATCTGAGCGGCGCCACGGGCCCGCTCGAACGGCCGGGGAACGACCGCGCCACCATCGTCACCTTCGTGGTGATCGCGCTGCTGATTCTCGGCATGGCGGCGGTCAACTTCGTCAACCTCGCCACCGCGCGGGCGAGCCAGCGGGCGCGGGAGGTGGCGCTCAGGAAGGTGCTCGGCGCCACCCGCGGGCAACTGATCGCCCAGTTCCTCGCCGAATCGGCGCTGGTGACGGCGCTCTCCGTGGTGCTTTCGCTGGTGATGGTCGAGCTGGCCCTGCCCTGGCTCGCCGCCTTCCTCGACGCCGATCTCGACGCGCGCTGGTTCGGCGCGGAGGGGCTTGCCATCCCGGTCTTCGCTCTGTGGTGCGTGGTCGCGGTGGCCGGCGGCATCTATCCGGCTTTCTATCTGTCGCGCTACCAGCCCGCCGAGGTGCTGAAGGCGAACAAATCGAGCGCCGAGCCGCTCGGGACGGGGCGCCTCAGAATGGCCCTGGTCGTCGCCCAGTTCGCGGTCTCGATCGGCCTCATCGTCTGTACGCTCGTGGTCTGGTCGCAGACCCGTTACGCGCAGAATGCCGATCTCGGCTTCCGCCGCGACGGCCTCATCCAGGTCGCCAACGCCAACCGCGCCGCGATCATCCCGCAGACCGAGACCTTGATGCGGCAGATCGCGCGCGTCGAGGGCGTGGAGAGCGTCGCAGGCACCAATTTGCGGGCGGCGATGGAGAGCGTGCTGACGACGAGCGTGTCGGTCCCCGGCCGCGCGGAGCCGGAGGTGGTCGGCTTCTACAGCGTCTCGCCGGAATTCTTCGAGACCTTGGGCGTGCGGCTGCTGGCCGGACGGACGCTGTCGCGCGCGTTCGCCCAGGACGACGCCTCGGTGCCGCTCGACCCCGAGGAGGCGGCGCTGGCCGCGCAGCGGGCGATGGTGGCGCGCGGCGCCAACGTCGTGGTGAACCAGGCGGCGGCGCGGCGCTTCGGCTTTTCCGACCCGCAGGCCGCGCTCGGGCGCCAGCTCAGGCTGCCGATGTTCGGCGCGGAGATGGGTCTGATGCCGGTGACCATCGTCGGCGTCGTCGGCGACAGCCGCTTCCGCTCGATCCGCGACCCGATCGAGCCGCAGATCTTCTTCGACCGGCGCATCTACAACAATCTGGCGATCCGCACCCGCGCCGGCGATCCGGAGCGGGTCCGCCGCGAGGTCGAGGCGATCTGGCGGCGGCTGGCGCCCGAGGTGCCGTTCGAGGCGGACTATGCCGACCAGGAGCTGGCCGCGGTCTATGCGTCGGAGCGGGCGCGGAGCGAGGCGTTCGCCGGCTTCGCCTTGCTGGCGGTGGTGATCGCCTGCCTCGGCCTGTTCGGCCTCGCCGCCTTCACCGCGGAGCGGCGGACCAAGGAGATCGGGATCCGCAAGGTATTCGGCGCGCGCAGCCGCGACATCGTCGGGCTGCTCGCCTGGCAGTTCTCGAAACCGGTGATGCTTGCCAACCTGATCGCCTGGCCTGTCGCCTGGTGGGCGATGCGGAGCTGGCTGAACGGTTTCGACGCCCGGATCTCCCTCGGCCCGGCGCCGTTCCTGATCGCCGCGCTGATCGCGCTCGTCATCGCGATCGGCACCATCGCCGGGCATGCGCTCAAGGTATCACGCACCAATCCGATCCACGCGCTTCGGTACGAATAGGCTATCATTGAACGGCACCGTGCTATGCGTCCGCGATGATTAGGTTTCTACCGCTCGATGTCGGCGTGGCCATCGATGCCGTGGCCAGCGATCTGATCGGCTTCGACTGGCAAAATCGATCTGCCGATTTCGTCATTCCCGGCAATGAGGACCAGGTGCTTCGCATCCATTTTGAGACCGACGTGATCGTTCGGATGCTCGATGAGATGCCGCTCAGCATCGAAAGTGATTCATCGGCTGAGGAGGGACGGGAGCCGCATCATTTCGCCTACAAGGTGGAGGGTGCGCCATTCGCCGAGAACCGGCCGGAAGCCTGGGGGGAAGTTTTTGGGCCGATGAACCACTTTCAGTTCGTCACAGGCTGGGGGTGTTTGGATGTCCTCACGAGAGGAGAACCTGCATTCGAAGTCGTTCAAATATCCCGGTGAATCCCTGCTTCGGGTCCAACGTGCGGATACCGGGCGGTTCTCGAAAGCATCCGGTTCGGGGCCTCGGCAGCGCCCCGGAACGGGCCCGCGCGCGCCGGGTTCAGCGACGGGACATGCGAAAGGCGCGGACTTGCGGATCCTGATCCTGGGGGCGACCGGGCTGATCGGTTCAGCCGTCGCCGCGCGCCTGTCGCGCGAAGGATATGAGGTGGTCGGCGTCGCGCGCCGCGTCGGCGGAGTCGAGACTCGGCGGGTGGCGGCGGCGCGCTGGGTGCGGCTCGATCTGCGCCAGGTGCGCGGGCCGGAGGACTGGCTGCCGCACCTTGCAGGCATCGACGCGGTGGTGAACTGCGCCGGGGCGCTGCAGGACGGCGGGCGCGACGACCTGGAGGCGGCGCATATACGCGGTCCGGCGGCCTTGTGGGAGGCCTGCGAGGCGGCAGGGGTGCCGCGGGCAGTCCATGTTTCGGCGATGAACGTCGACCAAGGCGGCGCCTCGCGATTTTCGGCGAGTAAGAGCCGCGGCGACGCGGCGCTGGAGGCCAGCGGGCTCGAATGGGTGATCCTGCGGCCGTCGGTGGTTGTCGGGCGGCAGGCTTATGGCGGCAGCGCGCTGTTACGCGGCCTCGCGGCGCTTCCCCTGCTGCCGCGCACGCCGGACACGGGGCCGCTCGACATCGTCCAGCTCGACGACGTCGCCGAGACGGTGGCGCGGCTGCTGCGGCCGGGCGCACCGTCGCGGATCGCGCTCGACCTCGCCGGGCCCGAGCGGCTGAGCTTCGAGGAGACGATCGCCCTCTACCGGCGCTGGCTGGGCTGGAGGCCCGCCCGTCTCATATCGGTGCCCGGCTGGATGGTGGGCGCGGCGTATCGCATCGGCGACCTCATCGGCAGGCTCGGCTGGCGGCCGCCGATCCGGACGACTGCGCGGCGCGAGATCGTCCGCGGCGCGGCCGGCGACGGGAGCGAATGGCGGCGGGTCACCGGCATCGCGCCCGTCAGCCTCAGCGCTGCCCTCGCCGCCGAGCCCGCCTCGGTGCAGGAGCGCTGGTTTGCCCGGCTCTATCTGCTGAAGCCGCTGGCGATCGGAGTCTTCGCCTTGTTCTGGCTGATGACCGGCATCGTGTCGCTCGGTCCGGGCTATGGCCGCGCCGTGGCGACGATGCGCGCGACGGATGCTGCCGCGCTTGCCGAAATCAGCACGATCGCCGGCGGGATCGTCGACATGATCGTCGCCGGTCTGATCCTGTGGCGGCCGACGGCGAAACTCGGGCTCATTGCGGCCTTGCCGATTTCGCTCGTCTACATGGCCGGGGGGACCCTGCTGTTCCCGCAGCTCTGGACCGATCCGTTGGGGCCGATGATGAAGATCTGGCTGATCCTGGTGCTGAACCTCGTCTGCCTCTTCATCCTGGACGAAAGATGACCGAATATTTCGTGCTCAAATATCTGCACGTGATCGGCGCCACCGTGCTGCTCGGGACCGGCGCGGGGATCGCCTTCTTCATGCTGATGGCGCACCGCAGCGGCGATGTGCGGCTGATCGCGGGCACCGCGCGGATCGTCGTGGTCGCTGATTTCGTGTTCACCGCGACGGCCGTCGTCGCGCAGCCGGTCACCGGCCTGCTGCTGGCGCGAAGCGTCGGCTATTCGCTCGGCGAGGGCTGGATCATCGCCTCGATCGCGCTCTATCTGCTCACCGGAGCATTCTGTTTGCCGGTGGTTTGGATGCAGTCTGAGATGAGGAAGCTGGCCCAGGCGGCGGATGCGGGCGAGGAGCTGCCCGCGCGCTATCATCGGCTCTACCGGAGGTGGTTCGCGTTCGGCTTCCCCGCTTTCGCGGCCGTGCTGGCGATCTTCTGGCTGATGATCGCCCGGCCGCAGATCGCGTGGCCGAGCCTGTGAGCCGCAAGCCGCCCCTGGCCAGCCGGCTGGTGATCGGCGCGATCGCCGGCTTCGTCGGCACGATGGCGATGACGGCCGCGATGCGCCGGCTCCACGCGCGCCTCCCCGGCAAGGAACGCTATCCGCTGACGCCGCGCGAGATCGTCGACCGGCTCGGCGACCAGCTCCACCGGCCGATCGCGGGCGAGGCGGCGAAGGACGTCACCACCGCCGCCCATTTCCTCTACGGCGCCGCCATGGGCGCATTGATCTCGGCGATGAACCCCGATCCCGGGAAGCGCGGCGGCGCGCTCGCCGGAGCAATGGTCTGGCTGGCGAGCTATATGGGCTGGATCCCCGCGGTCGGGACGCTCGCGCCGGCGACTGAGCATCCGGCGCGCCGCAACGCCTTGATGATCGGCGCGCACCTGGTCTGGGGCTCGGCGACCGCCGCGGCGATCCGCGAGCTGCGGCTTGCGCGCGAGACCATCTTCGCTGAAGGCGAGGACAAAGACGCCCCCGGCCGCCGCTAGCGCCGCGGCGCGGTGCCGGAGAGGGGCGGCGCGCCGAGGTCGATGCTGCCGTCGCCGAGGTCGAGGCCGATTCGACCCGCCTTGATCCAGCGCACGACGGCGGGAAGCCGATCGAAGCCTTCGAACTCGACCGCGACCGTCTCGCCGATGCGCGGCATGAGGTCCGCCTCGATCATGATCCCTCCCGAGGAGACGTTGACCACCCGGACCAGCAATTTCTTGCGGCGGAAGAGGAGGATGGCGCGGTCGACCACGCCCCAGTGGCGGTCCTCACGCCGCTGGTCGGTCGCCCGGCGCTCCTCCCGGGCGATCCGCAGAGCCATGAGGCTGCCGCCCCCGTTCCTGCGGCAGCTCTCCTTGGTCGAGACCAGCGAAGCGCTCGCCGGCTCACCCGATTTGATGGCGTTTCTCAGTCCGTGCATTCGGTGCCCCCACGCTTTTGGCGCAGCTTATGCACTTCCATGCCTTACCGATTTGCCAACGACGCGATCAGCAATTGGTTAACCCTCGCCGGGTTAAGCGGA
>JAXDPC010000139.1:0-2840 GCA_034668525.1 Sphingomonadales bacterium | reverse complement strand
ACGGCCGCGGCTTCATGCCGCGGCCGTTTTCGATTCTAGCGCTGCGGCGTGCGGTTGACGATGCGGTCCGGCGAGGGCGGGGCGAGCGAGGGATTGGCCGCGAAATAGGCCTCCATCGCGTCCAGATCCTGCGGCCCGCCGTACACATTCGT
This sequence comes from Sphingomonadales bacterium, assembly GCA_034668525.1. GTDB lineage: Bacteria > Pseudomonadota > Alphaproteobacteria > Sphingomonadales > Sphingomonadaceae > Allosphingosinicella. The sequence continues at coordinate 2,688 of JAXDPC010000139.1, read as the reverse complement.
GCCGTCGCGAAAGACGGTGAAATTGTCGCCACCGGTGGCGAGGAAACTGTTCATCGTCACCCGGTAGGTCGCCTCGTCGCGGATCGGCGCGCCATTGAGGCGCAGATCGAGGATCCGCTGGCCCTCGGGCCGCGAGAGATCGAACGCGTAGCTGAGCCCGCGCGAGGGCATCAGCATGTTCGGCGACTCGACCGTATTCCATCCGCTCGCGAACTGCTGCTCGAGCAGCCGCCGGATCTGCGCGCCGGTGAAGGTCTTGACCACCAGGCTGTTGCCGAACGGCTGGGCGGCATAGATCTGGCCGTAGGTGACGCTGCCGTCCGCCGCCGGAACGACCTCCGCGCGCACGCCGCTGCCGTTCATGAAGGCGATCTGGGCGCCGCCGGCGGATGCGGCGCTGGTCGCGGCGAGCTGCGCGTCGGCGATGAGGTCGCCGGCGACGGTCTCGCCGGCCGCTGTCTTCTCGCGGCTGGCCGGGCCGGTCATGCGGCCGACGACGCGGGCGGCGAGCGGCGCCGCGGCGGCGGCATAGCGGTCGATCAACGCCGCCACTTCGGGGTCGCGCCCATAAACCGGAAAGCGGTCGCTGACTGCTACCTCGCCGGTGCTGCTGCGGTATCCCTCGCTCTGCACGATGAGGTTGTCGGCCCGTCGCGCGGTCACGCCGCTGCGGGGATCGACGTTGAGGACGATGTCGGTGACGAGGGTGCCGTAGCGGCCGGCGCTGGTCACAAGGAAGGGACGTGACGGATCGATCCGCGCATGGTCGCAGATATAGGCATTGTGGGTGTGGCCCGAGACGACGAGGTCGATCTCGGGATCGAGCCGGGCGAGGATCGGCAGCAGGTCGCCCGACACGCCGCCGCAGCTATGGTCGTCATAGCCGACCTCGGTGGCCAGCCCCTGGTGGATGAGAACCACGATCGCGTCGGCGCCCTCGGCGCGCAGGCGGGGGACGAGGGCATTGATGGTATCCGCCTCGTCCTCGAAGCGCAGGCCCTCGATTCCCGACGGGGTGACCAGGGTCGGCGTCTCGCGCAACGTCAGGCCGATGAAGCCGACCTGCACCGCGCTGGCGCCCGTGCCAAAGCTGCGCATCGCATAAGCGGGAAACAGGGTGTCGCCGTTCTCCGTGCGGACATTGGCGGCGAGGAAGCGGAAACGGGCACCGGTGAACGGCTCGAGCCGGCACGGCTCGCGAGTCGCGTAGCGCTCGCAGCCGCCGTTCTGCATTCGAAGCAGCTCCCGGCGGCCGCGGTCGAACTCATGGTTGCCGACCGCATTATAATCGACGCGGATCAGGTTCATGGCGTGGACGGTCGGCTCGTCGAGGAACATGGAGGAGACGAGGGGCGAGGCGCCGATCATGTCGCCGGCCGAGACCACGACATTGTTCGGATGGCCTTCGCGGAGCCGGCGGATGGCGGTGGCGAGATAGGCGCCGCCGCCGGCGGGGACCCGGATCGGCTCCGCGCTTCCCTCGACCGAGGCGGATATCGCCTGGCGCGGCGGCTCGAGATTGCCGTGGAAATCGTTGAAGGCGATGATCCTGACTTCGGTCGGCGCAGGCGCGCCTTCCGGCATCGTGGCGCATCCGCACAAGGCGAGCGCTGCCACCCCCGCAAGAAGTCTGTCGATCATCGCCGCACCTCCATCGCCGCCGCTGTTGGCACGGGCCGCGCGCGCTGTCACTATGGCCGGACATGACCCGCACCGAGCTCTCCGATCCCCTCCTCGAGCGCGCCCGCGAAGCCGCGCTCGCGGCCTATGCGCCCTATTCCCGCTTCAGCGTCGGCTGCGCGATCGAGTCGATCGACGGGGAGATCGCCGTCGGCTCGAACATGGAGAATGCCTGCTACCGGCTCGGCGTCTGTGCCGAGCTGGCCGCGCTCACCGCCGCCAAGCAGGCCTTCGGGCTGGAGCGGATCGCGCGGATCGCGGTCGTGGGCGGCAATGTCGAGGCGGGCGCGCTGACCGGCGCCGCCGTGGTCACGCCTTGCGGCGGCTGCCGTCAATCGATCCTGGAGGCCGCGCATGTTTCAGGCCGCGATTTGGAAGTGATCTCGTCCAACGGCGACGGCACCGAGACGACCGCCACGCGCATTTCGGAGCTGATCCCGGACGGCTTCGGGCCGGCGAACCTCGCCGATGCCGGCGGCTAGGCCCGCGGGGCGAAGATGATCAGCGTCGAGCTGCCGTGGGCGAGAAGCGTCCCGTCCGCGCCCGTCAGCCGCGCTTCCGCGGTGCCGATCTGCCGGCCGAGGCTGAGCACGGTCCCCTCGCAGCGGATCCGGCCGCCGTCCGGCTTGATCCCGCGAACGAAGTTCACCTTCGTCTCCAGCGTCGCGTAGCCGGCGCCGGCAGGGAGGCGGCTGTGAACGGCGCAGCCCGTTGCGCTGTCGATGAGGGTCAGCGCGTAGCCGCCATGGACGGTGCCGAGCGGATTGAGCAGCCGGCCGTCGGGCGCCCCTTCGAAAACCACCCGCCCCTCGTCCACCTCGGCGAGGCGGAAGCCGAGACGCTCGGCCATCGGCGCCGCCGGAAGCTGTCCGGCGGCCATCGCCCTCAGCAGTTCGAGGCCGGTGAGCCGTTGCAGCGTCTCCGCGTCGGCCACGCCGTACCTGATCTCCACGCCCGCCTCCTCAATCCAGTTTCAAACAGAAACTATTCCGCACTTCTTGCTGCGTC
>JAXDPC010000138.1:0-12537 GCA_034668525.1 Sphingomonadales bacterium | reverse complement strand
GACTCGATCTGCTCCTGCCGCCCCACGACATGCTCCATCGCGACGATGAACTCGGCCGCGAGCCGGCCGTGCGTCACCAACACCAAACCGATCATCTATTCACCTTGAAGCTCTCTGCCTGCCCCCCGCGGCGCCCTCGATCAGGTCCCGCGGCGGCGAGGCGAGGTCGCGATGCTCGACCGTGGGCGAAAAGCCCTCGGCGCGCAATCGGGCCGCGACTCGTTCGGCGACGTGGACCGAGCGGTGTCTTCCTCCGGTACAACCGAACGCGACCGTAACATAGGATTTTCCTTCCGCTCCGTAGTGCGGGAGGAGCGTCGCGAGCAGGTCCTCGATCTTCGCGAGCGCGTCCTCATAAGCGGGATCGGCGGCGATATGGGCCGCGACCCGCTCGTCGGTTCCGGTGAGGTCGCGCAGGCCGGGCTGCCAGTGCGGGTTCCTGAGGAAGCGCATGTCGAAGACGAGGTCTGCGCTGCGGGGCAGGCCGCGGGCGAAGCCGAACGACATCACGCTCAGGGTCGGCGCGTGAGAGTCGGCCGTGAAGCGGGTGCGGATCTGCTGCTGAAGCTGATTCGCGTCCGTGTCGGTGGTGTCGATGACATGCTCGGCCCAGCGCCGCAGCGGCTCCATCAGCTCGCGCTCCGCGGCGATGCCGTCGGTGGCGGGGCGGTCGGGCGCGAGCGGGTGGCGGCGGCGGGTCTCGGAATAGCGGCGGATCAGCTCCGATCCGGCGCAGTCGAGGTAGAGCGTCTCGACGGGATATTCGAACTCGCTGGCGAGCCGCTTGATCTGGCGGACGATGCGGCCGGCGTCGAAGCCGCGGGTGCGCGTGTCGACTCCGATCGCCAGCGGCCGCGCTCCTGCGCCGCGCGGCGGCGGCGTCGCCAACAGGCTGTCGAGCAAGGCGAGCGGCAGATTGTCGACCACCTCCCAGCCGAGATCCTCGAGCGTGTTGAGCACGGTCGACTTGCCGGCGCCGGACAGGCCGGTGACCAGCAGCAGGCGCTGGGGAGAAGCTTTGCGCGTCAAGGCAATGGCAGTCCGAAAGTGGCGAGCGCCAGCTCTAGCTTGATCGGCGCCGACGGCTCAAGCGCGGCGAGGCCGATCGCCGGCACGTCGAGGCCGAGCAAGGAGGCCGAGCCGGGCTCCGGCAGCCGCTCCGGCGCACGATCGAGATCGACGAGCAGGCAGACCGGGGCTTCGGCCAGCGCCTCCACCTCGACGATGCCGACGCCGCGCACTTCGATGCGTCCAGCGATCGTCGGCGGCGCCGAGGCGTATAGCCGGCCGCCTTCGGCCCGCAGGAAGCTGTAATCGTCGCTGACCAGCCGCGCCCCGCGGTCGATCAGTCGCAGGGCGAGGTCGGACTTGCCGCGCCCCGAGCCGCCGGCGATGAGCACGCCGCGCCCGCCGATCGCGATGCATCCGGCATGGATCTCTTCGCTCATCCGGCCGCGGCCGCGAAGCGCACCACGAAGCGGGCGCCGGGCCTGCCGTCGCGGCGGTCGGCGACCTCGATCTGTCCGTCATGGCCGATCGCGATCGCCCGCGCGATGGCGAGGCCCAGCCCGGAATGGCGCCCGAAATCCTCGTCGGGCCGGTCGGAATGGAAACGGTTGAAGATGGTCTCTCGCGCCGCAGGCGGGACGCCGCGCCCCTCGTCCTCGACGCTGACCGCCACCTCGCCGCCCCAATTCGCCGCGACAACCTCGACCAGACCCCCGTCCGGTGAGAAGGAGATCGCATTGTCGACGATATTGTCGATCAGCCGCACCAGCCGCGCCTCGTCGCCCATCACGACGGCGCTGCCGCTGCGGGGGCGCGCGAAGACCACACCTACGCCGCGGTCGGCGCCGCGCTGCTCCCAGGCCGGCAGCAGGCTCTCGATGGTGCGGCCGAGGTCGACCGGCTCGAACAAGGCCCGCGACAGCTCCGCGTCGAGCCGCGAGGTCTCGGCGATGTCGACGATCAGCCGATCGAGCCGGTGGACGTCCTGGCGGACCACCTCGAGCAGCTGCGTCCGCAGCGCCGGATCCTCGACCCGATCGAGGCTGTCGACCGCGGAGCGGAGCGAGGCGAGCGGGTTCTTGAGCTCGTGGGTGACGTCGGCGGCGAACGCTTCGGTCGCGTCGATCCGGTCGCGCAGCGCCTGGGTCATGTCGTGCAGCGCTCGGGCCAGCCGGCCGATCTCGTCGCGCCGGGCCGGCAGCAGCGGCACGTTGACCTCGCGGTCGCGCCCGAGCCGGACCCGGTGGGCCGCATGGGCGAGGTGCCGCAAAGGCCGAGCGATCGTGCGCGCCAGGAACAGCGAAAGCAGCACCGACACCGTGATCGTGGTGAACAGGACGAGCCCGAGCGTGACCCGCTCATCGCGGACGACCCGGCGGATCTCGCGCGCGTTGACCGTGAGCAGCAGCACCTCGCGGCCTGGTCCCGCGACCGGCGCCGCCGCGGAGACGAACGGCGTTCCCTCCGGCGCGCGCCGCAGCCGGGTCGTCACGCCGCGCCGCGCCAGCGCTTCCTGCGCTTCCGGCCACGCGGCCAGCACGTCCTGTGCCGGCTCGTCGAACGGCGGCGGCCGTCGCGCGCCGACGATGGCGTCGAACGCATTGTCGAGTGCGCGCGCGAGGTCGCGGTTCCAGGGCTCGCTGCGCGGGTCGCGAAGCTCATAGGTAGGTGCCGCGCTGTTCCAGCTGTCGAGGCGCTTGCGCCCGTCCGGTCCGTAGAGGCGCAGCCGCGTGCGCGAATCCCGGCTCAGGCGGACGAGCAGGGCCTGGCGCCGCTCCGGAGCGACCGCAGCCACGATGTCGGCGATCATCCTCGCCTCGCTCGTCACCTGCTCGATCCGGACCTGGGTCAGCCGGCTGCGGAAGCTGTCGAGGTAGAAGAGGCTGCCGGCGAGAATGGCCAGGGCGAAGATGTTGACCGCGAGGATGCGGTGGCGGAGCGCGATCCGCCCCGTCCACCGCAGCGAGAGGGCAGGGTCCTCGCCCTGCTCACTCCTCTGCAAAGCGGTACCCGATGCCGTAGAGCGTCTCGATCGCCGCGAACTCGTCGTCGGCGGCGCGGAACTTGCGGCGCATCCGCTTGATGTGGCTGTCGATCGTGCGGTCGTCGACATAGATGTCGTCCTGGTAGGCGACGTCCATCAGCTGGTTGCGCGATTTGACCACGCCGGGGCGCTGGGCGAGCGCCTCGAGGATCATGAATTCGGTGACGGTAAGCGTCACGTCTTGCCCGGCCCAGGAGACTCTGTGCCGGGCCGGGTCGAGCGTCAGCCGGCCGCGCTCGATCAGCTGCGCCGGCGCTTCGTCCTCGCCGCCGGCAGGCGCCTCGCGCAGCTCGGTGCGCCGCAGCACGGCGCGGATGCGGGCGATGAGGAGGCGCTGGGAGAAGGGCTTGGCGATATAGTCGTCGGCGCCCATCGCGAGGCCGAGGGCCTCGTCGAGCTCGTCGTCCTTCGAGGTCAGGAAGATGACCGGAACGGCGCTTTTCTCGCGCAGCCGGCGGAGCAGCTCCATGCCGTCCATGCGCGGCATCTTGATGTCGAGCACGGCCAGGTCCGGCGGATTTTCGATCAGCGCCTTCAGCGCCGCCTCGGGGTCGGAATAGACCCGCGTGACGAACCCCTCGGACTGGAGCGCGACCGACAAGGACGTCAGGATGTTGCGGTCGTCGTCGACGAGCGCGATCGTTGCCGACATTTGAGCGCCTTCAATCCCCGGGGCCGCTTTCTTACTCCAGCGCGCGGGAGGGGCGCTACCCTTTGACTCCGGCCTTTGACGCAAGCGGGCGGCTGGACTATGCGCTCGGCGAGCCGAACGGCGGTGATTTCCGCCGGTTTTGTCAGATAAAACAGGGAGAAATCGACGTGGCCACTCGCTTGCCGGCGCACGGACTTGCCGAACAGGGCATCGTGACGCCCGCCGAGATCCACTGGAATCTGGGCACGCCGCAGCTGGTCGAGCAGGCGCTGCGCCGCGGCGAGGGCATGCTCGCCAAGGACGGGCCCCTGGTCGTCAAGACCGGCCGCCACACCGGCCGCTCCGCCAACGACAAGTTCATCGTCCGCGACGCCGAGACCGAGCGCACGATCTGGTGGGACAACAACAAGGCGATGTCGCCGGCGCATTTCGGCGCGCTCAAGGCCGATTTCCTCGCCGCCCTGGGCACCTATGACGAGCTGTTCGTCGCCGACCTCCACGGCGGCTCGCAGGCGGAGCACCGGGTGCGCGTGCGGGTGATCAACGAATTCGCCTGGCACAACCTCTTCATCCGCACCCTGCTGGTGCGCCCCGAGGCCGCGGAGCTCGCCGGCTTCGCGCCGGAGTTCACGATCATCGACCTGCCCAGCTTCCGCGCCGACCCCGCCCGCCACGGCACCCGCTCCGAGACCGTGATCGCGGTCAACCTCGCCGAGCGCATGATCCTGATCGGCGGCACGGCCTATGCCGGCGAGATGAAGAAGTCGGTGTTCGGCATCCTCAACTATCTGCTCCCCGCCCAGGGCGTGATGCCGATGCACTGCTCGGCGAACATCGGCCCCGAGGGCGACACCGCCGTCTTCTTCGGCCTCTCCGGCACCGGCAAGACGACGCTCAGCGCCGACGCCAGCCGCACCCTGATCGGCGACGACGAGCACGGCTGGTCGGACAGCGCCGTCTTCAATTTCGAAGGCGGGTGCTACGCGAAGATGATCCGGCTTTCGGCGGAGGCCGAGCCGGAGATTTTCGCGACCACCAAGCGCTTCGGCACCGTGCTCGAGAATGTCGTCGTCGACCCCGACACGCGCGCGCTCGACCTCGACGACAACAGCCTCGCCGAGAACACCCGCGGCGCCTATCCGATCGACTTCATCCCCAATTGCTCGGCCGACAACATGGGCCCCGTGCCCAGCAACGTCGTCATGCTGACCGCCGACGCGTTCGGTGTGCTTCCCCCGATCGCGCGGCTGACTCCCGACCAGGCGATGTACCATTTCCTCAGCGGCTACACCGCCAAGGTCGCCGGCACCGAGATCGGCGTCACCGAGCCGGAGGCGACTTTCTCGACCTGCTTCGGCGCCCCGTTCATGCCGCGCCACCCGAGCGTCTACGGCAACCTCTTGAAGGAGCGCATCGCGCGCGGCGCCGTCTCCTGCTGGCTGGTCAATACCGGCTGGACCGGCGGCAAATACGGCACCGGCAGCCGCATGCCGATCAAGGCGACCCGGGCCTTGCTCAATGCCGCGCTCGACGGCAGCCTCAATGGCGCAGAATTCCGCAAGGACCCCAATTTCGGCTTCGAGGTCCCGGTCGCCGTCCCCGGCGTCGACGCGGCGATCCTCGACCCGCGCGCGACCTGGGCCGACCAGGCCGCCTACGACGCCACCGCGGCCAAGCTGGTCGACCTGTTCAACGCCAATTTCGCCAAGTTCGCCGATCATGTCGACGCCGGCGTCCGCGCCTGCGCCCCGCGCGCCGGCGGAGCGTCCGAGCCCCAGCAACAAGCGGAGATCGCCATAAGCGCCGCCTGACCACCCGCCAGAGGGAGACAGGGGGACACGTACTTTTTCGCGGAAAAGTACGTGTCCCCATTGAAATGTCCCCATTCGAAGGGCGCACCGGCGGGGGCCGGCGCGCCCTTTTCCATGTCATCAAGGACGAGACGATGACCATCGAACACAAGCCGCGGCTCTTCGCCTCCGACGCCGCCATCCGCCGGATCGGCGAGGGCCTGCTCGCGCGCACTTTGCCGCGCGCCGACTGGACCCACGAGGCCCATCTCGCCGCCACCGCCTGGCTGATCCTCGAGCGGCCCGACATAACGCCCGAGCGCGACCTCCCAGCGATCATCCGCGCCTACAATGAGAGCGTCGGCGGCGTGAACAGCGACAGCGAAGGCTATCACGAGACGATTACGCAGGTTTCGATCCGGGGGGTGCGGAGGGCGCTGGCGCGCACCGACCCGGCGCTGCCGATGGCCCGGAAGGTCAACGGTCTGCTCGAGGCGGAGGAGGGGCGGCGGGACTGGCCCTTGTGCTTCTACTCGGCGGAGCTGCTCTTCTCGAAGGCGGCGCGGCTGGGGTGGGTGGAGCCGGATTTGGCTGCGCTTCCGCCGACGCCGTAACGCCGGCTTCGGGCGGGACGCGGAGGTCAGGTTGGCCGGCCGTCATCTGCGAAACGGCGGACGAAGCCGATGCGCAGCGAGAGGCGGAGCGCCCCATATGCGCCGAGGCCCAGCCCACCCAGGATGACGATTCCGATGAAGGCGTTCAGCGTATCCTGGGGGCGGTGCTCGCGCGCGTGGGCTATGGCGCCTTCGCACTCGCTGGTTTCGGGGTCGGGGCCATGTCCGGCGTCGTCCGCACAGTCGAACGGCGCGGAGTGGACCTGCCATGCGCGGCACGAAGCCAGGAGGAGGACCAGGGCGGCATAGATCAGCAATCCTTTCGCCGCTCGCCGCGTCATCCGAATTCCTCCGCCACATCCTGTTGGCAAAGCGCGCCAAGCTCCGCAACGGTCGAAAGCGAACGCTCGCGCCTGCCGGCAAGCGACGCCAGCAACAGCGCCGCCTCTCAAAGCCCGTAGGTGCGGCAGATCGCACTGCCCGTCACCGCGGGCAGCAGATCATTCGTCCGCGTCTCGAGAAGGCTGGTCCGCATAGACCGCATGCTGGCCTCGCATCGCCTCCAGCTGGTTGGTGTCGAAATCGACCAGCTCGCCGATGACGATCGCCGCGAGCGCGCCCGTTTCCTGCGACAATCCGGAAAGGTCTATTGCGTCCGTTACTCCGAACGGATCGCCATAATTGGTCTTGGTGTTCCGGTATCGCTGTTGCCGGCACACGCGCATCTGGACTTCGATCCCATCGGCATCCGCGAGTGTCGCCACCAGGGACCTGCCGAGGTCCTTGGCGACCTGGGGGCTCAGCCCGAGCGTCTTTTGCAATTCGAGCAACGCTTCGGGCGAACCCTCAAAGGTGACGGGGTCGACAAGCTCGCGATGCGCGCTGTTGATGAGCCCCGCGATGGAACGGCCGACATGCGTCAGCCGGACAATCTCGATTTGGGCGCGGTTCGACGGCGGATAATAGAATGACAGGTCAAATCCGCCGATCACGGCGTTCAGGTTCCGCTGGGCGTCATTCTTGATCAGCCCCATCTCCAACATGAGCGGCAGGTCGAGATCTTGTCCCAGGTTATGAGCGTGGCGCTCCAGGAATCCGCGCGGTACAGCTTCGAATATCCCGACGGCGCCGGCGCAGAGACGGAACATTTCGAAACTGTAGGTTTCAAAGAACCGCAGGGTGTCGAGTGCTCGCGGCGACAGAAGGGCGCGTCCGCGGATCGCCGAATCAGACAGAGCCTTGGCGAAGATGTCGAGAATTGTCTTCTCGTCGACCTCGGCGGCGTATCGAAAGAACCGGCGGAGCCAGTCCTGCTCGACGTCACGTTCCTCGCGCGAGTCCGGCTCGGCCGCGTGATACTCGATCGCCTTTTGTGCCACATATTCGATGGACTGCTGGGTGTGTGCGATTTCGTCTAGGACGCGCCCCCGCGCGCGCTCGATCAAGGCTATCCGATGAGCGACCTCCTCGATTTCATTTTGACGGCGCTCTGCGATCGCATTGCGCTGCCGCTCACGTTCGTGCTCGTCGGCAATATCCAGCTTGATCTGTTCGGCCGTCGCGGCATTCACGGCCGCCTTCTTGTCGGCCCAGGCCGACACGATCGTTCGAAGCGCGCTGGTCAACGTCGTCCCGCCGTCCTCGGCGATATTCGCGAGGGCGCCTTCGAGCTTGGCTCCTGGTAGTTCGGCTGCCACGCGGCCTCCCCATACGCGCTCATGATGCCAGTTCCCGCCTGGCTCGCGACTCGCATCCGTCGCACAAGATCGCGGTTTCGAGAATGCAGTTCAATCGAATCGGAGGCGCCTCGCGGCGGTGACAGTCATGTGCCTGTCGCTTCGATGCCTCTTGGAGGCGCTGCAGGCCCATGTTGGCGGCGCCGAACCTCGCGGGTAGCATCGCGGCGAGAGAGTCTTGCTGATCTGCACGCTCGCTCTGCTCGCGGCCTGCGGCGAGAGCCAGCCGCAAGGCAGCTTTCGGGAGCAAACGGGGAGCAAACGGGGACATGTACTTTTTCGCGAAAAAGTACGTGTCCCCATTTGGAAGCGGGCCTCGCGCTGGAGTCCCGAGCCTCTCATTCGAGCAGGTGCGCAGCCAGAGCGAGCGTCAGCAGAACCAGCACGGCCGTCGCCACGACGGCGATCAGCCGCTGGTCGGTCGTCGGTCCGCGAACATTGTGCAGCGGCGCCGGATCGAGCAGGCGATGCAGGCTCCAATGGCGGCTGATGACATCGAGCCGCGCTTCGAGCAGGCGTTGACGGTCGCGGTAGCGCTGCAGGCTGCGGTGGAGCGTTCCCCATGACCCCAGGATGAGCATCGCGGAGAAGCCGCCGACGACCAGCCGCATCGCCATGGAAGCGTGGTCGCTCGTCAGCAGGTAGACGTTTGCGGTCACCGTCAGGGCAGCGATCTGCAGGAAGCCGGGCACCAGCTGGAGGCGGCGGTCCTGCTGCGCGCGCATCTCGGAGTGCAGCTCGCCGAACAGGGCCTCGCCGTGCTCCTCGAGCGCCGAGCGCTCCTCGGCCGACAGCTCAAAACCGACGTTCCCGGGCGGCACCCGCTTACAACGGCCACGCTCAGGGGGCGTTCCGCGACAGGCGGGCGCAGGCCCGCCGGACCCGGGTCGGTCCCGATCGGGCTGTCCTCCGATCGCTGGAGGGGACAGTCACTCGTGACTGTCCCTGCGTCCCCGTCAGGACACGCGGGTCCAGGTCTGGGAGCGGCAGACGAGGCCGGCGACGATGCAGCCGCTGACCACGGCGTTGCGCCCGCGCAGGCGCAGGGTGCCGGAGACGGTCCGCGCCCGATCGGGGACGAAGACGCGGCCGCCCCAGGTGCCGGTGCCCTGCGGCTGGAGCTGCCGGAAGAGCTGGGCGCCGACCAGGTTGGGCGTGCCCGCCTCGCGCGCCTTCTGCTGGGCGCGGGCGTCGGCCCAGACGACGGTGCCGCACAGCGCGCGCCCGCAGGGCTGGATGCGGACGTGGACGCTGTTCCTCGGATTGCGCCACACGCCGGCCGGCGCCTGGGTCTGCGCGCCGGCGGTGCCGGCGAAGCTCGAAACCGCGACAAGGGCCGCGGCCGCCGCTGCGAACAGCTTTCTCATGACTGATCCCTTTCCGTGATTCGTCGTTGCGAGGTGCCGATTATGCCGGTCGTTTCGGTGCGTCAACGAGTGAAACCACTGAAACCATTGCTGAAATGATTGAAACATAAGGCCCGCGCCCGGCGCGGGACGACCGGCGATTTTGAGCTTCCCTTGCCGCCGCCTTGCCGCCATCCATGACGCGGGCAGCCACGGGGGTTCGGCAGGTCGATGGCATCGGTGTACCGCTTCGAACGCTTCCGCCTCGATCCCGCCGACCGGCGGCTGAGCCGCGACGGCGTGCCCGTGGAGCTCAACGCCCGCTATCTCGACGCGCTCGCCTTGCTGGTGCGCGAGGCCGGCGCCCTGGTCTCGAAGGACCGCTTCATGGACGAGGTCTGGCGCGGCGTGCCGGTCACCGACGAGGCGCTGACCCAATGCATCAGGACCCTGCGGCGCCAGCTCGGCGACGCGGCGGCCAGCCCGCGCTTCATCGAGACCGTGCCCAAGCACGGCTACCGGTTCGTCGCGGCGGTGGCAGGGGAGGAGGGCGCGGGCGGCGGCGCCCCGGCCGCGGCCGCGGCATCGCCGTGGCGCCGCCTGCTGCTGCTCGGCGGCGCCGGGACGATCGGCGGCGGCGCCGCCGGCCTCGCCGGGGGCATCTTCTACGGCTTCGTCGGGGCCTCGCAGCCGGGCGCGGGGGCGGTCTCGGTGCTGCTGGTGCTGCTCTGGCTGACGCTCGCGGCCGCGCTGACCGGGGCCGCGGGAGTCGCGTTCGGGATCGCCGCCGCGGCGGCCGCGGGCCGCGGCGCCTGGACGGTGGCGGGCGGCGCGCTCGGCGGCCTCGCCGTCGGCGCCTCGGCCAAGCTGCTCGGCCTCGACGCGTTCAACCTTTTGCTCGGCCGCTCGCCGGGCGACGTCACCGGCGGGCCGGAGGGGCTGCTGCTCGGCGCCGCGGTCGGGCTCGGCGCCTGGCTCGGCGCGCGGAGGGGCTGGTCGCCGCGCCGCGCCGCCGCCGCCGCGGCGGCGATCGGCGCCGCCGCCGGCGCCCTGGTCCCGCTCGCCGGCGGCCGGCTGATGGGCGGCAGCCTCGATCTGCTGGCCCGCTCCTTCCCGGGCTCGCGGCTCCGGCTCGACCCGCTCGGCGCCGCCTTCGGCGAAAGCGGCTTCGGGCCGGTGAGCCAGGTCGTCACCGGCGCGCTGGAGGGCGCGCTGTTCGGCGGCTGCGTCGTCGGCGCCATGCTCGCCGCCCGGCGGAGCCTGGGGGAGGGGGACAGTCACTGGTGACTGTCCCCAAGTTCGGCGCGGCACGCGAGCTCCCCCGCACGCGCGCCTCTGAGCGGATCGAACGGCCCTTGCCATCGGCCTCGGATGGTGCTTTACTAGAGTAACACAGCGGAACGGGGCGGACCATGACCGAAGCGATCGCGAGCACGCCGGCCGAGCCCGACGGCGCCCCCCGGATCGAGGTGCTCGACATATTGCGCGGGCTCGCCATCCTCGGCATCCTGTTCATGAACATCAACGACATGGGCCAGTCGTTCGAGGCCTCGGGCAGCGACATCCGCCACCTCGGATGGGGTCCGGCGGACCAGATCGTGTGGTGGATCCGCGAGATCTTCGGCAACGGCACCGCGCGCGCCCTGCTCGAGATGCTGTTCGGGGCCGGCATGGTCATCCTCACCGAGCGCGCGGCGGCGGCCGCGGAGGGGCGCTGGACCGTGATGCGGCAATATTATGTGCGCAACATCGTCCTGTTCCTGTTCGGCGTCGCGCACATGCTGATCCTGCTCTGGCCGGGCGACATCCTCCACACTTACGGCCTCGCCGCGCTGATCGTCTTCCTGTTCCGGCGCCTGAGGCCGCGCTGGCTGATCCCGATCGGCCTGCTCCTGGCGACGCTGCAGCTCTTCGCGGGCGGCTATTTCGCTTATTACCAGCCGCTCCAGACGCAAGCGCAGGTCGCCCGGATCGAGGCGCGCCAGCAGGCCGGCCAGGCGATCAGCGCCGGGGATCGGGCACTGCTGACGAAGACCGCCCGCGAGCGCCGGGAGCACGCGCAGCACGAGGCGGAAAATGGGCGCACGATCGCGGCGGAGGATCGCGCCCGCGGCCCCGACGGCAATTTCCACAGCTGGGCGGCCCACCAGTGGCGAGTGACCTTCGAACGCGCGGAGGCCGAGATCTTCTTCGTCCTCGAGGCGGCGACGACGATGCTGATCGGCTGCGCCCTGTTCAAGCTGGGCATTCTCCAGGGCCGGCGGTCGCGGCGATTCTACCTCGCCATGACCCTGATCGGCTATGCGATCGGCATCGCCGTCCGGGCCTGGGGCGCGTGGGAAACCAGCCGGTTCGTCGACGGGCCGATGCTGATCCACGTCACCAGCGAATATGCCCGGCTGGCGGTGACGCTCGGCCATGTCGGGCTGGTCAATCTGCTGGTGATGAGCGCCGCCGGGGAAAGGGCGCTGCGCCCGCTGGTCGCGGCCGGGCGCACCGCGCTCACCATCTACATCGTCCAGACCCTCATCTGCCTGTGGATCCTCTTCCCGCCGTTCGCGCTCGGCCTCTACGGGCAGTGGAGCTGGGCGCCGCTGATGCTCGCCGCCCTCGTCATCGACCTGGTGCTGCTGTGGGCGGCGAACGTCTACCTGCGCCATTACCGGATCGCGCCGGTGGAATGGGCGTGGCGCTCGCTGGTCGAATGGCGCGCGCTGCCGTTCCGCAAGGCTCCGCGCGCGGCGGCGACCTGAGCTCGCGCCCTCGGCGCATCCAAGTGCGGCGCCGTTCGTTGAGCAAGCGAACCCATTCACCAGGAGAAAAGACATGGCCGACCTCAGCGGGATCAGGCAGCATATGGAAGTGATCGGCGCGGACGGCGCCAGGGTCGGCACCGTCGATTCGGTCGACGGCGACCGCATCAAGCTCACCAAAGCCGACAGCGGCTCGCACGGCGGCCACCACCATTATCTCTCCGGCGGTCTCGTCGCCGGCATCGAGGGCGACACCGTCCGCCTCTCCGCCAATGCCGACGCCGCCGTCCTGCTCGAGGAGGAGAAAGGCGGCGAGGCGCTGGCCGACCGCCGCATCTTCAACTGGCGCAACGCCGGCATCGGCGCCGCCGCCGTCGGCCTCGTCGCCGCCGGCGCCACCTGGTTCAGCCGCCGCGGCGGCCGCGGCGAGAGCTGAGCGTTCCCGGACCGCTTCGCGTTCCTCCCCATGCTGCGCATGGGGAGGGGGACCATGCGCAGCATGGTGGAGGGGTAACCGGCTCGGAGCGGGCAGCTTCTGGGACGACCCCTCGGAGTCGGAGCCTTGGTCCCCACCAACACCCCCCGGGGGCCCCC